>JBCCWS010000005.1 GCA_039193195.1 Pseudomonadota bacterium | reverse complement strand
TTTCCGTCGGTGACCGCGACGGCGCAGTAGTCCGGATCCGAGTGTTTGCGATCAAACAACGAGGCGTAATCCGGCCGAACGCCCCATTCTCGCTCAGTCCGATCGCGCAAGGTCTCACCCAAAGCGTACGCACCACCCAGCTCGCAGAGATGCTGCCCTCGCACAAGAACGTGCAGCACTTTCTATCGCTTATTTGATGAACATCACGCGCATTGTTGCACTTGCGCGACGCACCAGCGCCGTTCGGTTAAGTGGTAAGCCCGGGCTATCGGGGGGCAGTTGCCCTACCGTCCGCCGGGTCGCCGCTAGGTTGGCAACGACCCGAGGGAACCGCTCGCCGACGGCGACGCACTCGCTGCCGATACCTCGCGCTGTCCTTCCCCCTCCATCCGCCCGTAGCGCCTCCCAAGGTCCATCCCAACCCACGCCCAGAGCGCCGCCGCCGCACTACCGATCAGCGCGATCGCCCCCAAGCTCAACGCCAGGCCCTCACTCAGCAACGCAAACGCGCTGCCACTGATGGCATCGCCACCGCGATACACCACCACGTCCAGCACGGGCTTGGCCTTGAAACGCTGATCGGCACTCACCTGGGTGAACAGCATCTCGCGTGCGGGGCGCGTCACCGCGTAGTTGCCCACCCGGCGCGCCACGTCTGCCGCCAGCAGCAGGACGATCAGCGGCGCGAAGGCGAGTGCGGCCATCGCCACCACCAACGTGACCGGCAGGCACGCCAAGGTCACCGCCATGCCGCACCGGCGAACCAGCCTGCCCGTCACCAGCAGTGCACAAGCGAACGTGAGCGTGTTCACCAACCAGCTGATGCCGCCCAGGATCTGGGTGCGCTCCACGCGAGTGAACTCCGCCAGCAGGTTCTTCTGGATGAAGTACATGAAGGAGCCGATGAACACGTAGAGCAGGATGAACAGCGCGATCGCCAACAGGTAGCGGTTGCTCAGCACATCGCGAAAGCCGCTCCACCAACGTCCTTCGAGCTTGCCCTGCAGCTGCTCGGCGCTGAGCGCGTGCTGAGCGTTGTCCAGCTGCGTGAGCTTCAAGCGCTGTACGCGCAGGATGATCGGCACTACAGCGAATAACCCGCTGGCGGCGATCAGGAGCAAGGTCTCGAGGCCGACGGCCTGGGCGAGGAGCGCGGGTAAGGCCGGCCCCACGATCGCCCCGGCGCTCGCCCCCGCACCGATAGTAGCGAACAAACGCTTTGACTGGTCCTGGGTGAAGGTATCGGCCATGAAGGACCAGAACACCGACACGTTGAACAAGCTGAAGGCGGAGACCCACATGTAAAAGGCCTTCTCGAGCCACGTGGGATCGCTCACCACCGGGGTGATCAGGCAGAACGCCATGAAGCTGATCGCGAACACGGCGTAGACACCGGGCACAACGCGCTTCAAGGGCAGCCGAGAGACAGCGAAGCTGTAGAGCACCACCAGGCCTGTGCTCAGAAAGAACTGGAGGTTCCAGAGTAGGCTCACCTGCGCGTCACTCCAGTCGCTGGCCATCGCATCGCGCACCGGGCGCAGCACGAAGTAGGCCGCCATGAGCAGGAACACGAGGAGGAAGGACAGGACGGTCGCCTGGCGCTCGTTGGGGCGAATCAAGGTGATGCCCTCGAACCAACCGCAGGCCTGGCTCACCGAATCACCGCCTTGGCGTCCAGGAGATCATCGAGGATGGTCACGAGCTCATCGCGGGTCTTGGCAAAACGGTGATCGCCATTGAGCTCCAGCACCTTGGCGAGCGACCGGGAGATCGCCAGGGTGGCCTCGCGTTCGTTGGGCACGACCAGGTAGCGCATCTTGGGATCTTCCGCCGTCAAGAAATCCAGCACCGCGTCGGCCACGGGCTGCGGGTCTGCGTGGTGCGAACGGTCCTGCTGGGTGAAGGAGGCGAAGCGAGCGATCTCCTCGCGGAACGCCGACGTGCGCTCGCCCCGGTCCAGTTGCTCGAGGCGCCGGTGCATGTTCTTCATGATGTTGGAGCGGAAGTTGCCGGGCTCCACGATGCTGACGTCCACGTCGAACTTGGCCATCTCACCGGCGAGAGCATCCGTGTAGGCTTCCATCGCATGCTTGGACATGCCGTAGGGACCAAACAGCGCGGCCGAGAAGAGCCCAGCGACCGAACCGGTGCTGGTGATCCGCCCTTCACTCGCGATGATTAGGGGCGCGAAGGCCTTGGTGACGCGATAGGGGCCCATCACGTTCACGTCCATGATGAACTGCATGTCCGCCTCGCTCACCTCGATGAGGGGATCGAAGAGGAAGACGCCAGCATTGTTGACCAGTCCATACAACCCGCGACCGCGCTCGCGAATGGTCGCGACGGCTGCGTCGATCTCCTCCTGGCGCGTCACGTCCAGGCGGATACCTTCCACACGAGGGTGAGCGCTGAGAGCTTCGATGTCACGGGCCTTGCGCGCCCCTGCGTAGACGTAGAACCCCTGTTCGGCCAGGGTGGTGGCAATACGCTGGCCGATGCCGGAGCTGGCCCCCGTGACGAGCACGGCCCTTGGCGAGACCGCGTTATGGTCATCTGCGTAGGTGGTGGTAAGTGCGAACAGAGCAATTAGGACAAAGGCAATTCTCACGGGGACCTCCCGGCGGTGGGTGGAACGGGTCACGCTAGCCGAGGGAGGCCAAGGTCGATTCCTTTCTCGACCATTGGGAGGAAACTATCGACGAGGAAACCGGTCGATCACATGGAGCCTTTCGTCGACGCTATGGCTGCCTTCAGCGACGCCAGCGCGCCTTGCGGCGGAGGCGCCCCTCACTTCCCCGGGACGGGGTTTACGATCGACGGCCCCTGCACCGCGAAGCACACGATGCCCAGAGCGAGCTCAACCCCTACACCGTTTGGATCCGCGTTCACGATGATCAGCCTGTTTTGGGCCGTTGTGGTACTGATCAACATCGGGCCCGATTGGCAGCGCTTCATCTCCGCACGGGAAGCCCTAGAGGTCATCGGCCTTACCACGGCTCTGCAGATGGCAGTGGCCACCGTGACCATCGTCTACCTCGTGCCTCGCTGGCTCGATCAAGGCGCCACCGGCCGCTTTCTCGTGCTCCTGCTCCTGCTAGTGCTCTGCGCAGCCGAGGTGAACATTCTCGTCAGCTACTTCTACCTGGAGTCTGCGCACGCAGAAGGCTACGGAGCCCGCTATCGGGAGATCCTCGGCGAGCTAACACTCGTCGAGCGCCTCGGGTTCTCGTACGTCAGTCGCTACATTCTGCTCTCAAAGCTGCCCCACCTGGTACTGCCGGCAGCCGTCCTCATCGCCGTGCGCTACTCCCTGCGCCAACAGTCACTGCTCAAGCTGCGCGAACAGCAGCGCGCCGCGGAACTGGACGCCCTGAAGAGCCAGCTTAATCCCCATTTCATCTTTAATACGCTCAACAACATCTACGCCTTAGCGCTCAAACGCTCTGCGCTGACCGCAGAGGCGGTCGCGCGCCTCTCCAGCATCCTCGACTACGTCCTGTACCGCGGAAGCGAGCGCGTCGTGTCCCTGCGTGACGAAGTGGCGATGATCGAGGCCTACATCGCCCTCGAGAAGCTGCGCTTCGGCGACCGCCTCACGGTGCGTTTCTCGCAGCGGGTATCGCCTGAGCATCAGGTGCCGCCGCTGCTGTTTCTAACGCTGCTCGAGAACGCCTTTAAGCACGGTGTCGCCAACTCCCTCGACGCGGCTCAAATCGAAGTGACCTTGGTGGAAGAAGCGAACACACTGCGCTTCGAGATCAGCAACACGCGTCCACCGAAGTCCACCACGACCACAGGCGATGCTGGCGAGCAGGCCATCGGCCTGCGCAACCTGCAACGCCAACTTGCCCTGCAGTGTCCGGATACCCACGACCTGACCGTAAACGACCTCGACGGGCGCTACACCGCCACCCTGACGCTGGCCAACACATGCCCCATCGTTACCGCTGCCTGATCGTCGACGACGAAGCCCTCGGGCGCGAGCTCATCGGCACGCACCTGGAGCAGTTCCCGCAGTTCGAGGTGGCGGCATCGTGCGCGAGCGCGGTAGAGGCGAGTCGCGTACTTACCGAGGAAGCGATGGATCTACTGTTTCTCGACATAGAGATGCCAGTGATGAAGGGCACCGACTTCTACCAGGGTCTGCGCCAGCGACCTGCAGTGATCTTCACCACAGCCTATCGCGACTACGCGGTAGAGGGCTTTGAGCTGGAAGCGGTCGACTACTTGCTCAAGCCGATCGAATTCACGCGCTTCTTCGTGGCAGTCCAGCGCTTCCTGGCATTACACGCCGGGCAAAGCGCTGAGGGCACGAACACGCCACCGGCCGAGGCGCCAGGCGAGTCCATCTTTGTGCGCAAAGACCGCAAGCACCTACGCCTGAAGCTCTCTGACATCCTCTACGTGCACTGCGCGAAGGACTACCTGGAGGTATTCACAAAGACGCAGATGCACATGATCAAGGGCACGATGAACGCGTTCTCCTCTAGGCTCGGCCCCGACTTTCTGCGCATCCACCGCTCCTATCTCGTCAACCACCGCCACATCACGGCGATCACCCATCACGACGTGGAGGTGGGCGAGGTCGAGCTGCCGATCAGCGACGCCTATCGGACTGCCGTAATGGCCGTCATAGCAAGATCTTGAGGGCGACACGACACCGGCCGCTGGCAACATGCTAATGCGCTTTCGCTCGGGGCTTCCCGCTCGCTTCAGACAGCAATGCCTGCACGCCGCTCGCGACGTCGTCTAGCAGATGGTGCAGAAATACTGGTTGAACGGCTGCCTCCCTGCGCATCGACCGAACAACAGCATGCCCTTGATCCAACTGCGCCTGGGCGAGATTTTTGGTCTTAGCTAACTTATCCATAAGTTCTGAAGCACTGGCCAGCAAGACCAGGATGCGCTGCATCGATGAGGGTTCTTTGGGGTCTGCATAGGCGCGAACCCACGCAAAGTGCTCGTCCACCGAAGCCGCGCCCAGCTTTGCTGTTGCCGACGTCCCAGCGCCGTTCCCGAGCAGGCCCCGCAGCCTAGAGACCGCGTCGCTGACGCTGCGCGTCTGTTCGGCATACTGCCTAAGCTGTGTCTCCTGTGCCACGGCCGCGAGCAACGCGACCAGTGGAGATAACGAGGGTTGGGCTAAGTCCCCGAGGATGCGCGCCGCCAAGCTTGGCGAGGACAGCGGCGCGACGCGCAGGTCCGACAGGAGTTGGTCGTACTGATCAATGTACGCGCGGAAGTAGATAGCCTCGGCCTCCTCCACCACCTCCGGACCTATCGTCGATGGCGCGTATTCGCCAAGGATCCAGCTCTCGTCGATGAGTTCGGCCGCAGCGCTCGTGCCGTCGACCACAACCACCTCCCGATAGCCCGCGCGCGTGTATAGACCTGGCACACCCTGCGTGAGCGGAGCGCCGCTGGCACGGACAAACACCCGCGCAGCCTGCGGCCCGGCCGCCTCGACGACCTTGAACGCCGGCAGACGGGCGCCCGCGGCCCGTAGCTTGAGTCGACTGTGGAGGCGCTCTGCGATCGGAATCTGCGCCAACTCGGCTTGGGTCGCTTGAATCTGGCTCGAATCGAGCGGGAAGGGCAGCGGGTGCGGCAGCACACGGAACAGCGCGTCTACATGGGCGAGGAGCGATGTTAGGGAGTCGGCGTCGCTGCCAAGGGTCTTCTCGAGGTCGATCGTCATCCAGGCGATGACACGGTCGGCGTCGTAGCGCTCGGGAGAGGCGAGCATGAGATAAGTCTGCAAGGCCTCGTAGCGAAACTCCAGTGACTCATCGCTCTGCTCGAGCTGCCGCTCGAGCATTAGCACCAGGC
Source organism: Pseudomonadota bacterium (assembly GCA_039193195.1). NCBI lineage: Bacteria > Pseudomonadati > Pseudomonadota > Pseudomonadota bacterium. Next base: position 246,381 of record JBCCWS010000005.1, on the reverse strand, counting down.
GCGGCAACAGCACGCCGGTCAGCACGCGCCGATACGCAGACTTCGCTTGACTGTTGAGCTTGCGCCGTTGATCGAACCCCCAGGACAGAGCCTCGCGCGACCGCCGGGAAGTCATCTCGACGATGCTGAGCGTCGCATCCAGTGCCGGCAGCACCGCAAGCACATCGAGCGAACGACTGGACACCCCCGCGATCGCTGAGTCCGCCGCGTAGGTTGCTTGCGCGACCTCCCGCACCAGATCTCGATTCACGTAGTAGGTCACGGCCCAGGCGAGCAGTAGCAAAGCGGTGACGAGCGCGAACACCGCATCCACAAAGCGTGGGTTGGTCACCAAGCCGGGCAGCACCAGCCAGCGCTGACCAGACGCAACGCCGGTGCGCGGCGCCACCGACGCATCATCAGCTTTCGTAGGTCCAAGTAAGGGCACCAACGTCCGCCAGATCACGACAGCGACCAGCGCCACGATAAGAAGCAGCCGCACGTGCGCAGACGCCAGCGGCTGGCTCGCTCCTACACCAATCAACGGGCCAAGCAGCCAGATGATCGCTGCCGAGGCCGCCAGCTGTAGAGCCCCAAGGGCAAGCTTCAACGGTTTCATTGCGTGCGCTTCGTCCGGCCAAGCAGCGTGATCTCGACGCGGCGGTTTCGCGCCCTACTGGCCGGCGTGTCATTAGGTGCGACTGGCAGCGTATCGGCCAGACCTTGCGCCATGATACGGCTGGGTTCCACCTGCAGCGCGAGCACTCTCTTCACGGCGTTCGCCCGCGCAGCGGAAAGCTCCCAGTTGGACTTGAAACGGCCGAATGCGCTTGGGGGAACACTGTCAGTGTGCCCAGTGACAACGATAGCTCCTTGCACCTCACTCAAGGCCTCGGCGACCGCCAATATCGTAGGCTCCGCACTTGCCTGCAAGCGTGCGCTTCCAGACGTGAAGAGCTTAGCACCAGGCAGCACGATCACCTGCCCCTCCGCGGAGTCGATGACCTCGACCAGGCCTGAACTAGTCAGATCAGCCAACCACGGCGAAAGGTCCGCGGCCGCTTCACCGCTCGCAGTATCTTGCCTGGGGAGCACAAGCGACGGCAGATTGCGTCCGAGCATCACAAGTTCCGCCAGCACGGGATCGCTCGCCCTGTTCAGGCTGAACACGATGGCCGTAAAGGCTAGGAGAATGACCGCCGCACTGACCGTGCCATCGCGCAACACGACCGAAGCGGCTTGCCGTTCGCGCATCAACCGCTCGGCCACCTTGCTGCTGCAGGCCACCAGTTCCTCTACCGACGCCCAATGGCCACCGTAGCGTTCAGCCCACGCAGGGCCTGGCAAGGCGTCGAACCACGTCTTGCGTTCGCTCGCCAAGGCGTTGGAGATACTCTCGCCCGACTCGGCCTGCACGGCGAGCGCATGCCAGAGCCGGCCGTCCTCTTGCTCCCGGTACAGCCAACCCTCAGCGCGCTTGCCAGTCGCGTCGTTGTCCGGATTGCAAAGGCGGGTCCAGCAGCGAATCAAGGCTTCATGGCTGATGTCGATGACCGGGTCCGAATCGGCGGAGCGAACCAGAAAGCTGCAGTCCGCATGAGTAAAGCCGTCGATCACATGATCCAAGGCGGCGGGACCGCTTCGAGTGATTGCTTCGAGCTGACTGCGCTGAAGCGGCCGTCGCACGCCCCGCCCCTCATTGTCGATCTCCGTGATCGCGCGGAATAGGTGCTCGGCGATCGAATCTGCCTCAGGCGCTAGCGCCACGAGAGTTGCCAGCACCTCGTCAGCATGGGCTGACAGGAGCTGCTGCAGGCCCAGGTAGCCGTCGGTAGTTAGGGTCGGTTTGCCCTGCGGGTGATCGTGACTGGCCTTGTGCCACAGGCGCATTAGGCAGTGCTGCACGAGCGGCAGGGCGTCGAGTTCGTTCTCTGCGTCATCGATCAAGCGAATGGCTAGCCTGATATTGACTTCGCCACCAAACAGCCGCGCCGGCCCGCGGATCGCTCGCATCAGCGCGGGCTTGTCCATGCGCGGCAGTAGGTATTGCGTCTTGTTGACGAGCTCTGCGAAGCCGATGAATTGGGCGCAGTCCCCGAGGTGATCGGAGCGCATGGTCACGATCGCGTACAGGCCTTGCGGCGCCTGGCCTGCGAATCCCTTGAGCACGTCCACGAAGGTGTCCGCCTCCTCGTGGCCCACACCACGGGCGTAGCGAAACAGCTCTTCGAATTGATCGATCAGGAGGCACGCATTGCCATCGCGCGCAAGCTGGTAGCGCTCATCGATCGCGCTCAATGCCCCCTGCCCTAAATTGAGCAAACGCCGAACGCCTCGGGTAACCTCCAACGACGGATCACCATCCGTTCGCCTCTCGATCAGGCGCCCGATCTCCTCGGCGAGATTCCATAGGGGCGAGCGGCCAGGGCGCATCTGTCCGGTCTGCCAGCGCATGCCGTGAAGGCTGGCGTCCTGCTCGAGCCGCGGCAGCACACCCGCGGTAATCAACGACGATTTGCCGCATCCAGAGCTGCCGTGCACCACCACCATGCGCTGATCGGTGAGCTTCTCCAGCACCGCGTCGACCATCGCCTCACGGCCGAAGAAGATGGACCACTCGTGCTTACGAAACGGCCGAAGACCGGGGTAGGGTCGCTCGGCCGTCCGGCGCTCACTCACTCGATCGGGCCGCTGGTGAGCGCGCTCGCCAGCCACGCCTGGAACTGTGCTGGCCAGTCGTCGCGCTGCGCCTCGACCACATCGATGCCAAGATCAGCGGCGTGGGGAACGCTCTCGCTGCTTTGATTCAGAATGGCGCAGGGCATCTCCTTTCCGGCCACTTGCAGGGAGATCCGATCATTGGCAATGGACTCGATGTCGAGGTCTACGCCGTGCGCGAGTTGCGCCGTGCGTAGCAGGCACAGCGCATGTGCCTGGTCCCTTAGCATCTCGATGCGCGCCTTGCGTGCGATTTGCAAGGCCTTCAGATCCTGTACTCGTTGCGGCAGCGCTTCGGGCAACACGGTGCAGCCGAGATCCTCCAATGCACGCTTCGCAGCTTGCCAGGTCGGCGCCTCGTCCGGGCGAGCCTGCAGATAGACGCAGGGACTACCCTCAACGGCAGCGCGCACGCGCGGCGCGCTTGCTTGCGTCTCCAGGGCCTGCTTCTCCTTGATCTGCTTCAAGCGGCCCATCACCTTGGTCGCGAGGTTGGCGAGCTCGCGGAAGTAAGGGCGGTCACTTGGCTGCGGCTCGGGCCACCCGTAGGGCACGGCCATTTCCTCGGACGACTGATCATCGGGATGGAACTGAAACCCGAGGACCACGAAGCCACGATCGTCCTTGAGACAGGTCGGCCACACCTCATGATCGGTAGGCTGGGCCCGGACGACGAGAATCACGCCGCCTTCAGCCTGGCACTGCCTGATCTCATTATCGAACCACTCGAGTTCGTTGTTGCACCAACTGGACTGCAGGTAGCGGTTCGACATGATGATCAGCAGCAGGCCTGAGGCCTGCACCTGGCCGCGGAGCTGGTCGGTGAGCGGCATGGCGGGATCGAGCTGCTTGTCGATGAAGATCTTCAGGTCGTCGAAATCGGTGGTCAGGTCGAGAAATTGGCTCCTCAACTCGCTTGCCAAACACGCCGACCAGTGCTTGAGCCGGTTGCCGCCGCCATGCGCGTAGCTCACGAAGATATCGTTCTTGAACGGCGGATCCAGGAAGGGCATCGAGGCAGCGGCTCTTGACACGAAGATGGCGTATCAAGATATCGCCGCCCGAGGGGTGCGTCTAGGCGGTCGCGGCCCGTCGGCGGCGCCCGATCGCGGCAGACGCGAGCAGCCCTGAGCCCAGCAGCCACAGTGCAGCCGGCACCGGCACGACGAACCCTTCCACAACGAACCGGGCGTTGCTGAGTCCACCGTTAAACCAGGTATTGTCAGCCACTATGCTGAAGAAGTACGACCCGACGCCGTCAGCGGTATCGGTGTTGGAAGAGGGCATGACCCCGTCTCCATCGGCCCCGAAGAAGGCGCCTCCACCGAATATCAGCGCGTAGTCCCCAGGGCCCAGCACCAAGGACAGGGGTGTCAGCAGGTCATCACTAGGGTCCGGTGCCGTAAACACGACACTAGCCACCACGTTCGCTTCAATCTGTGCGGGCTCGAAGGTGGGGAGCACATCGCTCATCTCCACGATCGCACCCCAGAGCGTCGCGCCTGACCGGCGGTCGATGTGGCCACCGACTGCGGTGATCTGAGAGGTACGCGAGAGAGAGAACCGCGACCCAAGGAATTGGTCGCTATCCAAGACGAAACCCGTATTCGAGCCAGTTTCCCCTAGGGTCGCCGACTCGTACAAGGTCGCCGCAGAGAGCGGAACGCAGCAGCTGCAAGCCGCCGCGATCACGCTGATGAAACGGCTGAAGCGCCTCGTGGAGTGCGCCGTGTTGTGAGCTGCAAGTTCCATCTGATCGTTACCCCGTGTTTGCGTCGTCATTGGTGCCTAATGTCCTGAGTTAGAAGTTCGTTGATTGAATTCGCGGCACCTTTTCGCCCCTGAACACGTTGCTCCTCCTCCCGGGACCTGCCACGCTCGTCCTCGCACCGCGCTCAGGGACAAAAACTCGCGTGCGAATTCATCAACGAACTTCCAACTCAGGACACTACTAGGCACCGCTGCACGTCCGAACACGACGTGGCCCTCCCCGGCCGCAGTGCGGTCGAGGCGCTGTAGAAGGCGCTTGTCGAGATCGCGAAGTCTGCGATGCCATCACCGTTCACATCGCCTTCGGAGCGAGCAGGGTGCCAGCCACGTTTTGCTCGTCCACGCGGTTGAGCACGAAGCCTTGGGAGCCGTCGCCACCGCCCGCTGGAAACAACTCGGCGAGCGAGAAGGTCCAGCATCGGCTGCGTTGGGCCGTACGCCACGTTGGCACGGCCAGCGTTCTCAGCACCGAAGGGATCTGCAAACGACGCCCCGATCAGCAGATCCTGCCACCCGTCCTGGTTGATGTCACCGGCACCAAGGGCCGAAGCGATCAATTGCCATTCCATTGGCATGCAACACCCCTCCATAGACAAAGCGAACTCAACGAGACCAACACTCACGATAGTCTACCTTAGTCCGAAACCCGCCTCGACACACCTCAACCGAAGCTACGCTACGACCTCGACTGACTGTCGCCGGCGCCGTGCACCTCCGATTCGCCGCCACGAGCGCCCTACGCTAGCGGGCAGAACTCGCCGCTCCAGTCTAGATTCTTAGGGGGCTGCGTACTGCGCAGGGCCAGCGCCCGATCATCTATTGCTCGCTGCGTAGCCAGCACCCCATCGAGGTGGTCCACCTCATGCTGGAGCAGCTTCGCAAAGTCACCAGTGAGCCATACGCGCTGCTCCTGCCATTTTGCATCGCGATAGGTGAGACGGCAGGCCCGTGGCATGCGTACACGTACCAGCAGGTTGGGAAAGCTCATACAGTCTTCCCAGTACTCCACCTCATTGGCATCGTGCTCATCGAGCACCGGGTTGAAGAAGGTGTGAGGCGCATCAGTGCCCACCCTCATCGCCACAATGCGCCATGGCACGCCAATCTGCGGCGCGGCAATCGCGCGACCCCAGCCGTGCTCGGCTTGGAAGGCGCGCATGGTGTCGTGCAGATCCTGCACCTGCGTGTTCAGGCGCTCTACATCGCCTTGCGTGAGAGGCTGGCACGGCTCGAACAGTCTAAGCGTGCCTAACTGAAGGATCGGCTGCACGGCCATTCGATCACAACCTCGTGAGAAGAGAGGGCCACGAAAGTCAAAACCACGCCAGCAAGCACCCGCAGCCTACGCGACCTTCGCCCCACGCTCGCGCCGAACTGGCAACTGCGATTCGAGGCGACACTACGCAGCATAGTCGCTCACCGGCACATCGAAGCGACGCCACCCACCGCGCGCCGAGTTCATGCAAACCTCGACAAGTGGCATAGTGTAGCGCAGCGCGCGAATGGGCCAACAGGGTTACCAAGGTGACGACGGACAAATCAGCGGCGTTGACACGCTCGCCATGGCAACGAGTTCGCGACTGGCTGTATGGTTACGACTTCTTCATCTCCTATCGCTGGTCCGACGGCAGCGAATACGCAAGCGCCCTTGCGCAAGCGCTCAGAGCCAAGCAGTTCGATTGCTGTCTGGACTCCGATGAGTACGCTGCTGGCCAGAATTGGACGCTCCTTGGCGATGCGGCGCTCAGAGCCACGTCGCGCTTGGTGGTGATCGCCACTGACGATGCACTGGAGGATCCCGACGGCCGAGAGAAGTACCAGGATCCAATCTACCGAGAGCTAGCGATATTTCGGCGCACGCAGCGAGAAGTCATCAGAATCCAGTCCTCATCGCTTGCACCAGAGAAGCTCGAAGCCTCACCGCTGAGGCGGTTCTTCCACGATGAGAATCTTCACATCGACGAGTCGCCGATCGCCCTCGAGGCCGGTGCTCCCTCCGAGGAAACTGTCGAGCGCCTAGCGCAAGCTGTAGGTTTGAATCGCCGAGACCGACGACGCCTGCGAGCCCTCCAAGCCACCGTGGCCGTACTGAGCACCCTTCTATTGGGGACGCTCCTGGGCGGGGCGGGCACTTGGCTAGCGCAACGAGAGTCCGCCCGTCTTGGTGAGGAGGCGCGCTCGGTGAGCGACCTCCTCACAGAGGTACTCGAATCGCCGAATCCCAGAGTAAGGGGCCAGGAAGTACGAGTCGTCGACGTCCTGGATGCGGCAGCTGAGCGAATCGGCCACAACGACACCGTATCGCCTTTGGTCGCCGCGCGAGTACGAGACACGTTGGGCTGGAGCTACGTCCAGCTAAATCAGCCCACCCGCGGACGTAAGCTCATCGAACAAGCCTGGTCTACGCGCAGCGAATTCCTAGGCGAAGACCATGAAGATACGGTTCAGTCCTTTTACAGACTGGCGATGGCTCAGTGGTACGAATCGGATCGTGGCGACCACTCGCAGCGCAGCTTGGAGGACATCAGCAAACTCCTCACGCAGGTGTTGGCAGCGCAGGTGCGTGTCCACGGCCCCTACAGTCCGATCACATCGCTGACACGGGTAGATCTAGGGTGGTTGTATTCCGAGGCGAAGCAGCTCGATAGGGCCGCTCCGTTGTTCAAGGACGCAATGAAGGCAATCGACGTCGCCGGTGATCAGCACACGACGGACCTCCAGGCGAAAATACTCACCAACTACTCGAATCTCCTGGGGCAGCAGGCGGCTACGGCCACGTCGCAGGAAGCCACCGATGCACTATTAGACGAAAGAGAAGTTGTTCTCTTGAGGGCATTGGAATTGAGATTGGGAGATGATCCCAATAGAGAAACCGCCGACGTCGGTGAATCACTCAACAATCTTGCGATTCACTACTCGGAGCGAGGTAAGCATGAACAGGCTATCGCCATGTCGGAGCGGGCCATCCTCATCGCGAACAAGTACTTCGGCGAAGGCCATGACGAAACCCTGAAGTGGCGAGCAAACTTAGCCCACGCAAGGTACGAGTCAGGCAACACGTCTGGCGCGATCGCAGACTACCGAGTGATTCTGTCGGCACTCGAACAAACAGGGAACGGTGGAGCACTTGCGCGGCGCATCCGTCGGGCCTACAGCGTGCTTCTGTTCATTTCCGGGCCGGAACGTGATCTTGCTGCCTCCGCATCGCTACTGAGGCAGAACATTGCCAACCTCCGCAGCCCCCAGGGTGGTGACTTGCCCGCCTACGAGGATGAACTACTAGAAGATCAGCGAAGGCTGATGAGCGTGCTGTGCCTTGCAAAGCAGCTCGACGAAGCAAGAGACCTGCTGCCGGCGTATGACAGATCCGAAGACCTCAACGAGAGAGAGTTCATCGAGTGGATATGTCGAGATCTCTTTGAATCGCAGGGTGCAGACTGATAGACAACGGGTCACGCCGGGCAGAGTTAGGGGCGCGCAAGGCACCCCTACGCTAGAGGAAGAGTTCGGATCAATCCTGCAGCTGCGGGATCGCCTTGCAGTTGGCATAGAAGGTGGTGGTCGCCGGCCAGTCGTCGAAGAGCCCGAAGATTCCGACCTGCTGTACCAGCACGTCCAGCGTGCGCAGAATGTCCCCATCGTTGCGCAGCGCATCCACCGTGGTGTTGTAGTAGAAAGCACCACCCGAAGGGACGATGTCTTCGTTCACGCGACCGGAACGCTCGATCGTCCAACCGATGAGCCCGAGGCCAGCCTCACGGGCACGGCGCGCATACTCCGAAGGCAGGATCTCGTCCGCATCAGCGTCTAGCGTTACCATCGCGGACATCGGTGGGGCGAGGATGTTAATGCCCTGCGCGACAAGATCCGCGAACTCGCTAAGCGGCGGCGGATTGTCGACCAGATCAACCGGATCACGACCCTCTAGGTACACGGCCTGCTCACCAAAGTCCGGCGCGTGCTGAACCCAGTACAACACGTCTGGTAGGTTGAAGGGCTGTACCCACACGTCCGCAGCCGGCACGTGGGCAGCGCGGTAGTCATCGATTACCTTTTGACGAATGACATCGTAAGGCAAAATCCCCTTCTCCTCATCGTAGGTCTTAAGCTCCGGCGCCATTTTGCGACCGAGGGACTGAAAGAGCTTGATGCTCTCGATGTGGGATAGGAGCGTAGCGCCTGTCGCGTAGAGATCTGTGCGGAAGTCCGCGGTGCCGCCCAGGTACTGCTCCGGCGTGATGGCGCGAGAGTCAGCGGCGTCCATCTTACCCACCAGCGATTTGTACTCTTGCAGGCTGATATCACTGGTGCAGCAGCGAGCGGATGCGGCCTCGATCAACTCACCGTTTGCGTCGAACTGGGCCGGCTGGAACGGGGCTTCACACTGGGCGGCGAGATCCGTGAGCAAAATGTTGGTGGTGGTGTGCAGGTCACACTCGGAGTGGCGGCACACCAGCTCGCCGTCGTTGGTGACAGCCACGTCGCACTCGAGAATGCCTGCCCCCATTCGGGCAGCCGCCAGGTAGGCTTCCTTCGTGTGCTCCGGGAACTGCAGCGGGGCGCCGCGGTGCCCGATGGAGAAATCGCTGGAGAAGTAGCGCGCGCGGCGCTGCGCACAGCGGACGAGCTCTTCCTTTAGGGGACCCTCTTCGAGTTGATCTAAGAGGTAGAACGGACGTGGCCCGAGCTGCGCAGTGCGCGGTAGCACCTCGTCAGCGTAGGTTGCGTAAGCGCCGAGGACGACGCACAGGGTGGTGAGTGCTAACAGAAGCGATCGCATCAGACAGGGCTCCCCAAGTGACCATTCGCGAATTGCGACCAGGAGTGTAGAAGCCAGAGAGCGACGCGCTGGTGAACCTTATGTGAAATTCATGAGACTGAATGCGGTCACTGCCGTGACAGGCGAGGGCATTCGCTTAGGCCAGCCGCACGGGCGCGTAGTCGGCGGCAGGCACTGCCGGTGGGCGCCCTAGCATCACGTCCGCCAACACGCGGGCCGATCCCGCCGCCAAGGTCCATCCCGCGTGCCCGTGGCCCGTGTTGAGGTACAAGCCATCGATGGCGCTGGCGCCGATCAGGGGCACGCCGTCCGGGCACATGGGGCGCAGGCCGGTCCAACCGTTTGGGTCTACGCCGTTCAATGCCGCCACGTAGTCTGGATAAAGCTGGCCGAGCAGGCGCTGCAGATTGGTGACGCGCGTAGGGGTGATACGGCGGTCGAAGCCGGTGAACTCCGCCGTGCCCGCCACGCGGATCCGATCCTCCCCCACGGGCACCACGGCCAGGTGCAGGAATGAGTCCGAGGCCGGCACGTTAGGCGCAGTGCCTGAATCGCCCCGCGGCAGGGTCAGGGAGTAGCCTTTGACAGGCCGCACGGGTAGCCTAATACCTAGCAAAGCCGCTAGAGGCGTGCTGTAACTTCCCGCCGCTAGCACCACCCGATCCGCGCGCACCTCTTCCCCGCCCTCGAGGCGCACGCCGCCCACCCGATCGCCCTCGCGAAGAAAGGCAGTGACGCTCTGCTCGAAGTAAAAGCGCACTCCTTGCTCCGCCAGGAAGCCATGCAGGCCTGCGCAAAAGGCGAAGGGATCGCCACTCTCATCGCCAGGCGCAAAGGTCGCGCCCACCAGACGATCGGCGACGGGTGCGAGCGCCGGGTCCATCGCCACGACCTGTTGCGGCTCGAGCACATCCGTGCCGAGACCGTGGCGACCCAGCTCGTCGTACCAGCGCAGGGCAGCCTCGAAGGTGGGCGACTCGCGGTACAGGGCGAGGGAGCCGCGCTGGTAATACGCGTACTCGACACCGGTCTGCTCACGCACCACGCGCATGCACTCGATGCTGTGCTGGGCCAGACGTACATTGCGCAGGGCGTTGGCGAGGTGGCGCTGGGGCGAGGAATTGCGCAGGAACCCGATACCCCAACCGACCAACGCGGGCAGTGCCTTCAGGCGCAGCAGTACCGCAGCATCCTCGCGACCGAGGTTGCGGAACAGCACCTTCAAGATGCCTGGCGAGTTCCACGGCTCCACCAGCGAGGGATGGAGCAATGAGCCGTTGGCGCGACTCGTCTCGCTGCCGGGCGCAGGACAGCGCTCGATCACGAGCACATCCTCGCCCGCCGCGTGGAGGGCTTGGGCCGTGGTCATACCGACCAGGCCCGCACCGATGATCAGTGTGGTCATACGCTCGCGGATCCGCCTGCTAGGTCGGCGCTATCCTCGCAGGTGCGTGACCTCCCGTGAAGCGCGACCGCTCCTTCGCGCCCATCCTCACTGCGCCACGCCCTGTGTGAACGATTTCATCAGCGCACCGTCGGTGCTTGCGGTACTTTCGGCAGGGCGAAGGCCAGCAGGTAGTCGCCCCGTCCTTCTCCGTTTGCTCCCGACCCTCCGGCGGCGACCACCACGTACTGGCGAGCGTTCCAGCGGTATGACATGGGCGTTGCGAAGGGCTGCGCTGGCACGAGCGACGCCCAGACTTGCTGCCCCGTGGCGGCCTCGAATGCGGCCAACGTGTGATTGTGAGGCGTGGCCAGAAACACGAGGCCACCGCCCACCGCGAGCGGGCCGCCGCCCGCGAAGTACCCCCAGCTTGCCGCCGGCGAGGCGGCATCGACGCCTGGCGCTTTGCTCACGGGCACCTCCCAGCGCACGGCGCCCGAGGCGGGGTCGAGGGCGACGAGCGTCGACCATGGTCCGCGCTGACAAGGGAGACCTGTCTCCCGGTCGTAAACGTCGTAGCGTGCCATACCGTAGGGCGTGCCTGCCTGCGCCGTGAACTGAGCGGGTATCCCGTTCAGCTCGCCCCGACGTGCGGCAGCGCGGAACTCTGCGCGGGGAATCAGTCGCACGACCGTCGGTACGCGATTGACGGCGACGAAAGCCAAGCGCTCATCGGGCATATAGGCCATAGATCCCCAGTTGGCACCGCCGAAGTTGCCAGGGTAGAGGAGCGTTGCCCGATCGATGCTCGGCGGCGTGAAGATGCCGTTGTACTGGACGCCGTCGAGCTGGCGATCGCAACGCTCTCGATGACCGTCGTCCGCCGCCCAGCGAACGAATTCATCAGGTTCCGTTGGATGCAAGCGGATCGCCGGGAAGGGTTGGGTCTTCGCCGCCTGCTCCCCTGGCACGGCCGATGCGGGCACGGGACGCTCGCGTACCTCGTGCAGCGCCCGCCCGGTCTCACGATCAAAGACGAAGACGAAGCCCATCTTGGTCGCCAGGACCACCGCAGCGACCGCTTCACCATCGCGTTCCACGTCAATCAGCATCGGCTGGGAGGCGAGGTCGTAGTCCCACAGGTCGTGATGGACGAGCTGGCGCGCCCACACTAGTTCACCGGTACTCGCGCGCAAGGCGACCAGGGAGTTGGCGTACTTGCCATCGCCGAGGCGCGCGCCTCCGTAGAAGTCCGGCGAGGGCGAGGTAGTAGGCAGGAACACCAGATCGCGGGCAGGGTCGGCGGCCATCGCCGACCACACGTTGGCCGCCCCGGTGTCACCGGCGGTGCCCGCGGCCCAGCTGCGCGCGCCCGGTGCGTCCTCGGCGCGCGGCAGAGGATCGAAGCCCCACCGTTGGCGGCCGTTGCGCACGTCGAAGGCGCGCACGGTGCCGCGGTCTAAGCGCACACCGCCGTTGTCTCCCACGGAGGAGCCCACTACGACGACATCGCCGACCACCGTCGGCGGCGTCGTCACCGAGTACTCACCGCGGCGGAAGTTCACGACACCTTGCGAGAGGTCTACTTGACCCTCGGTGCCGAAGTCCTGGCAACGCTGACCACTGTCGCCGTCCAGGGCGATCAAGCGGGCATCCAGAGTAGCGAGGAAAATGCGCGTGCTACACGCCGTGTCCGCCTGTGCTGGCGGCGCCGGGTCCATCCACCCGGTCACACCCCGCGAGGTATACATCTCCGAGTAGCGCACCCTGAAATCTACGCCAGGATCGTGCCGCCAAAGCACTTCTCCGGTGCCGGGATCCAGGGCCAAGACGCGGTTGAAGCCCGTGCTGACCACGAGCTTGCCGCCGACCAGGACAGGGGTCGCCTTGAAGTGCGACACCGGCTCCTCCCCTACGCCTGTGGCATCGCCCGTGCGCACGCGCCAGGCCTCCGTCAGGGCATGCGCGTTGGTGGGCGTGATCTGCGAGGCCTCCGTGAAGCGTGTGCCCGCAGCGCTGCCGCCATACTGGGGCCAGGGCGAAGGCGCGGGCTCGCCCGCTTGCGCGCCTGCCGAGATCGCTAGCAACACGAGCAGCAGGGCCGGCCGAGAAAGGTCGTTCATGGGGGCATCCCGATTGCTTACCGAGCGCTCGACGATAGGCCCCGGCAGCGAGGCTCACCCACCTTTGTGACGAGCACCACAGCGAATGACACGGAGGGATGAGGGGATCAGCGGCGCTCTACTAAATCAATGCCTTACGCAGCTGCCAGGGCCTCACGCAGGTGCGGCAACAGGCGGCGACTGACAGCGATGCGCTCTCCCGAGCGCAGTGCCAGGACGCCTCCACCCCCAGTTTCACTCTGCCAATCGGCCACCTGGGTGAGGTTCACGATCGCCGAGCGGTGCACTCGAAGGAACGCCGTTCCCTCGAGACGCGACTCGAGTGCCTTGAGGGTGGAACGCATCATGAACTTCCCCGCTTGCGTGTGCAGGATGACGTAGTTACCCGCTGCCTCGATCCAATGCACATCGCCATGGGCGAGCTGCGCATCGCGCCCGCGGCGCGTGACGCGGAAGACGGCTTGTGACGAGCCCTCACCTGACCCGCGCGGGGGTACGTAGTTCGCCTCGCCCTCGGCCCGCTCCCGGAACACACGGTATGCGTTGACGATGAACACGATGCTGCCATAGGTCATGAGGTCCTTGCGCCACTCGTAGAGCAACTCGAGCGCGAGCTGACCGCCGCCGAAATCGTAGAAGCTCCCCGCCGCGACGTAAGCGACCTTGCGCAGCCCCACCATAAGGGCGACGTGAAGTAATGAGAAGGGGATGGTGGCAAGCAGGTGCACGGCCAGGGGGGGCTGCCACCGCTCGGCTGTGAAAGGGTAGCGGCGCTCAAGCAAAAGCACCGCCGGCAGCAACGCTAAGGTACTGAGGCCACTCGAGAACTCCCAGACGAAGGGCTCCCACACGCCGACCTCACGGGCGATGCGGTGAAATTCGATCAGCACCGAGGTGGCGCCCACCGCATTCGAGAGCGCGAGATACGCGAACCAAAGCCCGGCTTCACGCCGGTGCCGATACGCGGCTTGTATCAGGGTGTTGAGCGGCACGATACCTCGCCCATCAAAGTCTATTGATCCAACAGGCGTTAGGATCGGCGGCCCCGCGTGTAAACGCAATGCACGACACGATCCAGCCACGCTCATCGCCTTGACAAGCACCAAGAGAATTCGTAAGGTCCGGCGCCTCGTTCCACCTGACGCCTGGAGGGCGCCATGTTTGATCTTCAGCTTTGTAGCAGGGCATTCCCTTGATTGCCCCTGCGGACATTACCAAACGCTAGCTAAGCGGCTGCCAGGCCATTGGTGCGCAAGCGCCTCGCTAACACCCGGCAGTTGCCGGGTTTTTTGTGCCCGTTTTTTGTCGACGGCCCCAACAGCGAAGGCACTCTCATGCACCTCGATACGGCGAAGGAGATCATCGCGTGCCTGCCTAGCGATCGCACGCTCTTTCACTACTACCCCCAGCGCTACGCATTGGTGCTGCTATCGCATTTGATCGGCGAGCGAACACCAGTGAACGCCCTGCGCAAGCGCGCTTACCGCAAGCTGCTGGAGCAACCGGCGGTAAAGGCAGCGATGGCAATGCGCGGAGACGGCCACGTGGACCCCGACACGTTCCGCGCCTACTGGCCCGCTGCGCGTCCGCGCGGCTTCGTGTTGACCCTCAGCACCTGGGGCGAGCGGGGACGCCACGCGTGGTACCAAACCTCTCGCGGCGGCCACAACCTCGTCCTGCAGCTGAACATCAACGCGGGTGACATGGCGTGCCTAAGGCGCTTCACGGAAGATCCCACCTGGTTCAACTGCTGGGGCCATCCCTCGCGGCGGCCCGACCAACCCCACTACCGGGAGACCCTCGCCTGGGCTCGCCTGGATCTGGACTTCCACACCAACGAGGCCCTGATCGAGGAGGTGCAGAGCGACTTCGTGCGCGACTTGCAGTGGTACGTGAGCAAGCGCGAAGCGCCCGCGCCAGCCTTGGTTACGCTGCTGCAGGAGCTGCGTGGCCTGTGGCAGGAGGCGATCCTGACGGCGACGATAGAGTTTGTCTGGCGAGAGCTGGGTATCGATCACGTGTACTACCATGAGTTCGAGACCGGCAACCGCCTGAAGGCCCTGCGCTACGGCAAACCTCCTCGCTCGCTCTACGAGCGGCTGCCGCGACGCTTCTGCATGACGCTGACGAATGAGGCGCCACAGATGCTCCGCAAGCATCGCCAGTGCGCTCGTCGTCTACGCGGCCTGAGCGAGCCCAAGTTCTTCCAGCTCTCACGAGCGGCAGCCTAGGCGTCTGGGGCGGCGCGGCTGCGCAACTCTTCCAACAGAGCGGCCTGTTCGCCCAGCCCGAGCATGATCACCAGATCACCGGGCTGGGCCCAAGCCAGCGCGTCGCGCAGGGACGCCACTTCCGTTTGGTGGTAGGCAAGCTGCTCCGCGCTCGCGCCCGCCTCGCGAAGCGCCCTACGAATGATCTCGTTCACCTCGCCCGGCTCTCGCCCCCGGCGGTAGTCGGGCAGCTCGGACACCACCACGCGCTCTAGGCCGATACGCCACGCGGCACGGGCCAAGGCGCAAATGTCCTGGTCGGGACGGTCACCGGCCTGGCAGAAGCACAGGGCGCGGCGCTTCGCCGTGCGCGCCTGGGCGATGTCGAAGATCGCCTGCATCGCATCCACGTTGTGAGCGAAGTCGAGGAGCACTTCCACACCGTCATCCACCGTGAACAGGTTACAGCGACCAGGATTGCGCTCGGCGGTGAATTGGCGCAGCCCCGCCTCTACGGCGAGCGTGTCGAGCCCCAAGGCCTTGCCCATGGCGATGGCAGCCAAGGCGTTCGCTACGTTGTGCCGTGCGGCGCCGCCGAGGGTGATGGGCACGTCGTCCACATCGATAATCTCGCTGATCGCCTCGCCCTGCGCAAAGCACAGGGTCTTGCCGTCACGCGCGTAGGCCGCGCTGCCGCCTGCAGCGAGGTGCTTGTGGATGAAGGGCGTGTCGGCAAAAAGCGTGAACCAGGTGATCGGCGCGGCGAGCGGGTGCGAGGTCGCGCGGACCAGCAAACGGGCATCGTCGGCATTCAACACCGCGCGCCCACGCGCATCGAGCGCATGGGTCACCACCCACTTCACCGCGAGCAACTCCTCCACGCTGCGCGAGCCGAAATCGCCGAGATGGTCCTCGCCGATGTTCGTGATCAGGGCTGCATCGGCCCGCTCTACGCCTAGGCCTCGCCGTAGCAAGCCTCCGCGCGCCGTCTCCAGCACGGCCACGTCCACTTCGCGGTGACGCGCGACGGCGCGCGCGCCGCCAGGGCCTGCGTAGTCACCGCGATCGAGGATTTCATCGTCGACGCCGATCCAATCGGTGGAGCTCAGCCCTGCCTTGAGTCCGGCGGCTCGGATCATCTGCGTCAACAGTCGGACGGTGGTGGTCTTGCCGTTGGTGCCCGTCACCAGTCCTACGGGAATGTCGAAGGTGTCCTCGGGAAGCTGCGAAGGAAGATCGCCGACGGGCCACGTGTGAGAGCCTCGGCCGATCCCTGTTGAGGCCTCGTCGTCATCGCAAAAGAACGCCACGGCGCGCTCGCGCGCCGCATCGCGCAAGGCGAGCAGTGGCGGATTGCGCTCCTCCTCGATGGCCCTGCGCAGGCGAGTCACCGCGCCGTCGGTGGCCTCCTCCACCGCCTCGCCGCCGAAGCGCTCCACGAGGAGGGCGACGGAGTACTCGATCAGGTCCACGGCGGCGTACAACGCGTCGATCGGTGCGGAGACCGCGAGGCACAGGCCCCCGATCACCTCGCGGGTGGTCGCCTGCTCATCGGCCCACCCCACCGAGGCCAGCACCTCTCGGGCGATGGCCATCCAGGCCCCGGCGATCGCCTCGCCATCATCGGCCTCAGCCAGCCCGAGGTTGGCGGTGGCACCGGGGTGATCCCAGAGCAGGCTCTTGCCCGTCAGCCGTCGCGCGTCGAGCAGTTCCATGGCGGCTCAGCCTCGTCGCCGACAGCGGGCGAGGCCGCCTTGCGCGATTGCACGAGCACGCCGCACTAGTCGCCGTCCTCGTCGTACACGGCGGCCAGGCGCACCCCCCGCTCGTCGCGGATCACCTCCACCTCCGCATCCATCTCGAAGCCGCGCAAGCTCGGCAAGGGGCGACGGGCAGGCTCGACCGAGGCTGGCTTGCTCGCCTCGCGCTTGGCCGCACTATCGAAGTAAATGATCTGCTTCCAGCAACGCTTGATGTTGTCACCTAGCACCAGCACAAGGTCACCGGCACTGGCGACACTCATCCCGCGCTGGGTCGCCTCCTGCTCGTCGGGCACAACCTCTATCGCATCCTCGGGCACGCCTTCCTCAATGAGCGTCGCCTTCAGGATCTTAGGCACCTCGCCTGGCTCACGGCCGCGCGGGTTGTCGTCCGACTTGCAGATGTAATGATGGAAGCCCTTGGCGGCCGCACGCGCGATGTTGACGATGTCCTCCTCGCGCCGATCACCGGGCGCGGCCAGCACCAAGATGCGCTTACCGCTCACATCGAGCAGCTGCACCAAATCGCAGATAGCGCCGACCGCCGCCTCATTGTGGGCGTAGTCGAGAATGACCTTGAACTCGTGCTCATCAAACACGTTCATGCGTCCCGGCGCTTGGAAGAAGGAGGACCCAAAGGTACGCAGACCCTGGCGAATATCGTCCAGCGCCACGTTCATGTTGTAAGCCATGGCGGCAGCGAACATCGCGTTTTGCACATTGTGCATCGCCCGCCCTTCCATCGTCGCCGGAATCAGGTGCGTCCACAGGAGCGGGATGTGATTTTCCTGATCGTAGAGGGTAATCATGTGACCATTGATACCCTCCTCCAGAGCGACCGCCTGGCCTCCAGCACGGATATGTTCCTTCACCAAGGGGTGCTGAGGGTTCATCGTGGCGTAGCAGATGCGCTTCGCTTCCGTATGGTCCGCCATGGCGAGACAGTTTGGATCGTCTGCGTTCAGCACCACTGCATCGCGGGCCACCTCGATCGGGATGCGCTTAATCTCGGCCAGCTGCTCGATCGTATCGATGCCTTTCAGGCCTAGGTGATCGCCAGAAACATTCAAGCAGCAGGAGACGTTGCACTCGCTGTAGCCCATACCGCCGCGCAGAAGCCCGCCGCGCGCGGTCTCCATCACGGCGACGTCGATCGTGGGGTCGCGCAGCACCATCTGGGCGGACACCGGACCGGTCATGTCGCCGGTCACGCTGAGCTGGCCGTTGATGTACACACCATCTGTGGAGGTCATCCCCACCGTATGGCCAGCGAACTTAAGCACGTGGGCGAGCATGCGCGAGGTGGTGGTCTTGCCGTTGGTGCCGGTGACCGAGGCGATCGGGATTCGCGCCGGTGTACCCGGCGGGAACAGCATATCGATGACCGGACCCGCCACATCACGCGCCTTGCCCTCACTGGGCGCCACGTGCATGCGGAAGCCAGGCCCGGCGTTGACCTCGCAGATAGCACCGCCAACCTCACGATAGGATTGGGTGATGTCTGTGGTGAGGAAGTCCACGCCGCCCACGTCCAAGCCGATCGCAAGGATGGTCTTGATCGCCATCTCACGATTGTCCGGGTGGATCACGTCCGTCACGTCGATGGCCGTGCCGCCCGTAGAGAGGTTAGCGGTGGTACGCAGGTATACGGTCTCGCCGGCGGGTGGCACCGTATCCGCCGTATAGCCGAGCTCCTTAAGGAGTCGCTCCGCCTGGTGATCGAACTCCAGGCGCGTGAGCACTTTTTCATGCCCGACACCGCGGCGCGGGTCTTCATTGACAATATCAACGAGCTGCCGGATCGTATGCTCGCCATCGCCCACCACGTGGCCAGGCACGCGCTTGGCCGCGGCCACGAGCTCTCCGTTTACCACCAGCAGACGATGGTCGAGGCCTTGGATGAAGCTCTCCACCAGAATGGAGCGACCGTGTTCGGCGGCCTTCTCAAAGGCCACCTCAACGTCTTCGGGGGTGAACAGGTTGGTGGTGACGCCGCGGCCATGGTTGGCGGAGAGCGGTTTGACCACCACCGGGTAGCCGATGCGCTCCGCGGCGCGTACGGCTCGGGCGGCAGACTGCACCGTGAACTGCTGCGGGACCGGCAAACCGAGATCGCGCAGGATGGCGTTGGTCTCCTCCTTGTCCGAGGCTAGCTCTACGGCGATGTTGCTGGTTCGGCCCGTACAGGTGGCCTGAATGCGTTCCTGGTAGCGACCGTGGCCAAATTGCACGAGGCTGTAGCGATTGAGGCGAATCCAAGGGATACCGCGCGCCTCCGCAGCCTCCACCAGGGACGCCGTCGACGGCCCCAAGGCGCGGCGCTGGGCGAAGCGAATGAAGTCGTCGCGCTCCTCATCGAAGTTCCAGTCCTCGCCAGGCGCGTCGCTCGGCTTAAGTTGCGCCGGTAGCAAGTAGTGCAACAGCTTCAGGGCCAGGCGACTGGACTCCCTGCCCACGTCGCGATCCTTGTACTGGAACACCATGGTGTAGTGGCCTGGCGTGTCGGGCACGGAGCGGGTGCGACCGTAGGTCACCGATTGCCCCGCCACGGACTGCAGCTCCAACGCGACGTGCTCCATCACGTGGCCGAGCCAGGTGCCCTCGTCCTCGCGCAGGCGGCGCACGAAACCGCCCGGCTCACGGTAGGAGCACCCGTGCTCGTCAAGGCCCGGCAGAGCTTTCAACAGTCCGTCTACGAAGGCGGGGCCGAGGCGTCCCGTGGGCCACTCCTCGAGCTCGCCCAGGTCGAGCACGTGGCGAATCACCGGGAAGTGGGCGTACTGGTTCGGGCCGACGTAGACGTTGGTGGAGAGAATCCGCATGGGTACCTTCCGTTGGTGGGCCGGGACTTCGAGCTCACCATGATAGGCGCGGGGGCCGGCGCGGATGCAAGGGGCCGCTTAGGGTCGGCCAAGGGGTGTGGGGCCTAGAAGACGACGCTGCGGCATTCGGCCGGCACGAACTTGATGTTCTGCTCCGAGGTATTGCCGTCCTGGCCGCACTGCCAGCGCATGGCGCTGCCGGAGGGCACCGGTTGCAGGCCCAGCTCGAGCTGCCCGCCGATGCCTAGGGCGGCCTCGTCGAACTCGATCTCGATGCGCTGGTCCGGGTGCCAATCGATGGACTCGATGTAGGGGCTCTCACTCTCGGCGCGCAGGCCAGCGCCCTCGTTGTCACCGCCTGGGGGCAGCTCGGCGAACACCGAGTAGTACTCACCGATCACGTTCTTCGCCGAAGCCGCGGCGAGCACGCCGTCCGTGACCTTGGCGCGCACGGCGTAGTCCAGGTAGGCGGGAATCGCGATGGACGCGAGGATGCCGACGATCGCCACGACGATCATCAGCTCCAACAAGGTGAATCCATTTTCCAGTGTGGAGCGCATCGGACGAACGGTAGCACCCGGACAGGCGGGGCCACACTAGTCGTTCCAGCGATTTGCGGAGGTGGAATCTCCAAAGTGTGAAGCGCGTCACAAGTTCGCTCCCCGGCGCCCGGACTGCGGCGATCGCGCTGCCCTCGTTTCGCCTATGCGATCGAAGGCCGAGAGGGCCTAGCCTCCACCACTAGGCGCTCGCCGCGGGCCGCTCCTCGGAGGACTCGCCGGACACGGTTGGAATGAGCATTGTCTGGTTGCGACCGGCTTGCTTGGCGCGGTAGAGCGCCTGGTCGGCGAGCTCCAGCAACATCGACATGGAGGCGTGCTCATCGCGAGGGGCTGCGGTGGCCGCGCCAACGCTCATCGTCACATGGGGGCTCAAGGGCGAGGCAGGGTGGGTGAGTTTTTCGGCTTCTAGGCCCTGTCGAATGCGCTCCGCGACGGTCTTCAGGTGCGCATCGCTCTGTACTTCGCGCAGTAAGACGACGAACTCCTCGCCGCCCAGGCGCGCGGGCACGCCCTCCCCTCGCCGATACAGCTCCTGGAGCACCTTCGCGACCTGCTGTAGGCAGTCATCACCCGCCTGGTGTCCGAGCGTGTCGTTGTAGGCCTTGAAGTAGTCGACGTCGCCGATGAGCACGCCCACCCGACGATCCCGCCGCTCGGCGGCGATCCAGGCCGACTCCAGCTCATCTTCCAGGCGCCGGCGATTGAACAGACCGGTCAGCGGGTCCCGCTCGGCCAGCCGACGCAGCTCGTTGGCCAATTCCTCGTTGCGCAGGCGCGAGCGCACAGCGTCCACGAGCGTGGTATTGACCACCCGAGAACACATAAAGATGAAGCCGAAGAACACCGTCCATAGGGCGAGGGGACCGGCCCATTGGCCAGATGCGATGTCCACCGTGCTGAGGGTGGCGAAGGCGAATGGCGCTACGAAGGCAGCAAACATGCTGCGCCATGCGGCCATCGATCCCAGGGAGGCACCGGCCATTCCCGTCACCGACAGCACCGCGTAGATGTGCATCGAGGCGTCGTCCAAGGTTAAGGCGCCGTGGATCAAGGGCATCCAGGCGATGCCGTGCAGGGCCACGCACCCAGTGAACAGCCAGCGAAAGGTCGTGGGGGCGAAGCGATCCGGCGAGTGCAGGTACAGCCCGTAGACTGCGAACCGAGCGACGAAGGCCGCGGCGAAGAGCGCCCCCCAGACCGTCAGCATCGCGCCCGGTAGGGCCTCGCGATACAGGTACAGATCGATCAGAAACACCAGCAGGGCACCCACGCTGGCCGTGGGCGTGTGCTTGAACATGATCTGCAGAAGCCGACGCTCGAGCTCCTCGGCGGCGGGGATCGCGTTGTATTCGTCAGCCGTAGCCGTCATGACCCGGTATCACGGTTGCAGCGGTCGATTCTCTCACCGTACGCGAGCCCAGGGCCCACACCCGGGCGCATGACTCGTTTCCGCAAGTGAGCGCGCCGCCGATGCCGGTAACCGCGAACTGGTGCACGGTTCGCCGGGGCGGACCTAACCGGCGCCGCGGCCCCGGCCACCATCGCCAGCCAGGGTGGCCGACGGGGAGCTACTCCGGATGCGCCTCGCGCGTCGAGATGTCGAAGCGTCCCCCGTGCACGAGGATATGCAAGCGCACGTTGATCAGGCTCACGGGCTCGCCACGGCGCGCACTGTCCATGGAGGAGTGGCTGAGCTCGGTAGGGTCGACGATGGTGATGCCACCGCTACCGACCACCTCCAGCGAGTCGCCGGGGCGAATGAACGCGGCCGTGTCCTCATCGAGACCGATGCCAACCACGAAGGGGTTGTAGGCCAGCGCCGTGAGCAGGCGTCCCAGGCGATCCCGCTGACGGAAGTGCTGATCGATCATGAAGGCGTTGGTAAGGCCAAGGCCCGGTGCCAGAGTGACCATATCCGGCATGGGCGTCGAGCCTTCGTAGCCGCCGGCGATCATGTGCTCAGGCATGAAGGCAGCCCCTGCCGAGGTGCCGGCCACGTGCATGCCTTCAGCGTTGCGGCGGCGGATGAGCCGTGCCACCTCCGTGCCACCTAGCGTGGTTGACAGGCGAAGCTGGTTGCCACCGGTCATGAACACACCGTCGGCGCGCTCGATGTACTCGAGATCGGCACCATCGGTGCACTCTGCGCGGGTCTCGAACTTGAGCACCTGCGCGTGGGGAATACCTAATCGTCGAAATAGCTTCTCGTAGTTGCGGCCCGTATCCTCGAGCTCCGAGGCCGTGGGGATGATCGCGATGCGCGCGTTGCCGCCGCCACACTCCTCCACGAAGCGATCCAGGATCTTCGGGTCCTGCAGCTTCTCCTCCGCGCCGCCGATAGGGATGATCAGACCGCGTTCGGTGTTCTCTACGCTCTTCGCCGGGGGCATCGGTGTCTGAGATCCTCGTTGCTATCGCTGTTCGAAGGGGCCGCGGACGAGCTGCTCGCCGTGGCGGCGGTGCCAGGCGCCACCCAGCATCACCGAGTCAATATCGTACTGCGCATCCAGCACCACCAGGTCCGCATCGGCGCCCTCGGCGATCACCCCCTTGCCTGGGAGGCGCAGCAGGCGGGCTGGGTTGGCCGTAAAGGCGGCCACCGTGCGCTGTAGGTCGGCGCCGTGCTGGAGCAGGGCCTTCAGCGTCCCCGCCAAGGTCGCGGGTGTGCCGATGTCCATGTGGGTCAGCACGCCGTCGGCATCGAACTGGGGCAGGCAGCCGCCGCCATCGGAGCTGATGGTGATGCGGTCGGCCGGCGCGGCGCTGGCCAGATAGCGTTGCATCGCCTCCACGGCGCCGTAGCCGGCGTCGCCATCGGCAAGTTCATAGGCCGTGATGTCGACGTAGCAGCCGCTTCGCGCGAGTATTAGCGCCTCTTCAAACAAGGCCACCTGGCGATTGATGTGCGTGGGGTTGAAAACGCGAGGTGGCAACTCGCTCAGGGCGAGCGCCTCACGCACCATGGACAGGCCACGCGGGCCGTCCCCAAGATGGAGGTGACAGATGCCGGCCTTGCCCGTGATGAGACCGGCCACGTGGCAGTCGCTCGCAACGCGCAGCAGCTCCTCCAAGGTCGGCTGGCTCGAGCGGTGGTCGCTCAGGGCGAGTTCGCCCACGCCCAAGATCGGATCGACGTTGACGATGTCCCCACGCACGCTGCCCGTGAGCGTGACCGGAGGCACATGATAGCCGCCCGTGTAACACCAGGCGCCGAGACCGAGCTCGCGCAAACCGTAAGCAGACGCCACCAGGGACTGGGTGTCGCGGGTGGTATCGTCCGTGCCGAGTAGACCAACGGCGGAGGTTACGCCCGCGGAGGTGTAGTGGCTCAAGGCCACCGGCGGTACGCGGCTGGCGAACCCGGACTCGCCACCACCGCCGGTCATATGCGTATGACCATCGATGAGGCCCGGCAGGGTGAGGGCGCCGTCCAGATCCACCACGTCCACTTCGAGCGCATCGTCCAGCCGCGGCGTATGGGTGCCGAACCACAACACCTTGCCACCGCCGATCAGCAGCGTGCTCACAGCGTCGGAAGGCGGCGCCGTCGCGAGACGGGCATTGAGCAGTAGGGTTAGCACAGGGCAGCTGCGAGTGCGATGGATAAAGGGCGCCATGGTATCACCGCAGCTCGCTGTTTCGCCTTGGCGAGCAGCACCTCGCGGCGCGGGTGACAGCACCGGATCGGGCCGCGCTCGCGGCACATGTTTCGAGTGGTTCGCCCGTGGCCTATTGACCTATAGCCAACCGGTTATATATTCTTCGCGACATGGACACCGTGTTTCGCGCCGTCTCCGACCCCAACCGCCGCGCCATCCTCGACCTTCTGAGCGAGGGCGAGCGGACCGTCAACGATCTGCTCGCGCACTTTTGCTTCACTCAACCCGCCCTCTCAAAGCACCTCAAGGTGCTGCGCGACGCCGGGTTAGTCGCCGCACGCTCGGCGGGGCGACAGCGACACTACTCGCTGCAAGCCGAAGGGCTTCGATCGGTGGCGGATTGGGTCGCACACTACGAACGCTTTTGGAACGAGCGACTGGATGCACTTGGCGCGGTGCTGGACGAGGAAGCCTCGTCGTGAGCACAGGAGGCGTCTGCCGCGTCGATCGCTTCTACCCCCATCCGCCTGAGGCCGTCTGGCGTGCCCTGACCACGCCGGAGCTCCTCGCGCGCTGGCTGATGCCTAACGACTTTGCGCCAGTGGTGGGACATCGCTTCACCTTTCGCACGGAACCCGGGCCGGGCTTCGATGGCGTGGTGCATTGCGAAGTGCTGGAACTCGAAGCGCCCAACACCCTGGCCTTCTCATGGCACGGCGGCCCCCTCGACACTCACGTGCGCTTCAGGCTCGCGCCGGAAGGCGACGGCACACGTCTGCACATGGAGCATTCAGGATTCCGCGGCCTCAAGGCGCGCCTGGTGCAACGGATCCTGCAGATCGGCAATCGCACGCTCTACGGCAAACGACTGCCCGCCCTACTCGACGACACGACCGGCCACACGCCGGACGATCAGGCTTGCATGGAGAGCGAACAAGGCCTTTGGGTCCGCATCCTGCGCCTATTCTCAAGGAGACGACGATGAGTGAAACCAAAGCCGAGCGCTTCATGACCATGCACCCCCAAGGCAAGAAGGGGGTGAACATCGAGAAAGCCAAGTACGATGGCATGCGTGCGGCGTTGCTGCGCGTAATCCCTAAGGACGACGAAGGCATCCCCTTTGGTGATCTCAAGGCGTTGATAGAACCCCACCTTGATCACGAAGTGTTTACCGCGGAGGTATCACGTGGCTGGTACGTCACCTCGGTGAAGCAAGACCTAGAAGCGCGCGGAGAGATCGTGCAGGTGCCGCGGTCGCGACCGCAACGCCTGCGTCGTCCCTAAACCTGGGCGGGAAGTCCCGCCGGGTGGGCATGATCCCGGCGGGCAGTGGCCCTCGCTACTGGCGTTGCTTGTGCTTCGACTGAGCGCTGGTCGATCGCTTGGGCTGAGCACGACTACTGCTACTGGACGAGCGAGGCTTTGATCGCGACGCGGACCGACTCGAGGACGACGCCTTCGGCTTCGATCGCGAGGAAGAAGCACTGGCGCTTCGGCTAGAGGAGTTGCTACGACTCGACGACGCGCCACGACTCGACGACGCGCTACGACTCGACGACGCGCTACGACTAGAAGTCGACCGCGCCTCCTCCCGCGTCGAGCGCTGCGGCCGCGCATCACGCTCCACGGCGATCGACCGCAGCCAGGTTAGCTCACGAGCGCTCGTCGGGGCGCGCTGCGGCTTCGCATCGCGTTGTGCCACCGACTGCTGCGGCCGCACCTCACGTGGCGTGCGCGCGGTCTGTGGCTTCGACTCACGCCTGCTCGTTGTCGTCGACGCACGCACAGCTCGTGCCGTTGTCGTCGACGCAGTCCTCGGCACCGTGCGCAGCGCTGCATCCGGGTCGCGCTCACTGCGCACGCTGAAGCGCTCCACACCGCCATCGCGCGCACCGCTGTTGTAGCGACGCGTATTGGCGGTGCGTGACGGTGCAGGCGAGATCGCCCGCGACGGCGGCGGTACCGCATCGCGCACATCACGCCCGCGATCGCGCCCCCGCGGCCGATCCCCGTACCGGGGTCCCGGCCGCCAACGGTTGGCACCGGGATCCACGATCACCGGCTGCACCACTACCGGTGACGCCACGATCGGCGAGCGGTAGAAGGGCGAGGCGTAGCGAGAGCCGTAGAAGGGGTGGGTTAGGTGCCAGCGATCATGAACGAACAGGCTGGACGCCCCCCAGCCGATGCTGAACCAGCTCGTTACGCCCCAAAAGCGCGACGATGAGAAGCGATAGCTTGCCGGATAGGGGTAGTAGTAGATCGGGCACGGGCGCGGGTAGTAACGAAACACTCGCTGCGGTTGGCGCTGGTAGAGCACCACTTGGTCCGGTTCGTAGTCCGGCACGTAGAGCACCTCATCATCCACAGGCTCCACAGTGATGATGTCATCCTCTACGTTGACCAGCTGATACTGATCCGAACGCAGGTTGCCCGCGTCGTAGGCGCGCAGGCGGAACTGCTCCACAGCGGCGAGGACGTCCTCGCGTTGGTGGACCACCGCATCACCGAGGCGCCAAGTAGCGTTGAGATCCCTGTCCATCAGATCGAGGACGTCGGGGTAGTTCAACAGGGCCACGATGGCATCGTCCCAGTGCTCAGGAACATCGCCTTGGACGCCCGCATCTAGATCCTGCAGGTAGCGCTTGGCCTCTACCAATTGAAGTGGATAGGTAGATGCAGGGAGCACGATGGCGAGCAGATCGTCCGGGTACAGGGCGTAGGGGCCGATCAGCGATTCCAACTCGGTCAAGGAGTAGCCGCGGGCGGGCGGATCGTGGGCATCCTGGCGCTGTGATGGCGCGCGCGCGTCAGCGTCCACCCACACGGTGCCCAGCTCGTCGGCGTAGGTCGACGGCGGATGATCGACGATCACCTCCTGGGCGAGAACGGGGCTGAGGGCCGTAAGGGCTCCCAACAGCATGGCGCTCGCCTCATGTAGTCGTTGAGGTTTCTGCATTTGCCCTCCCTTGCGGGGCAATTGGGATAGCTTGGGGGTCAGGATAGCGGTGTATTTCTGAACAGCGCCTGAACTGCCCTTCGAGCGGTCGAAAGTGTCCCCACAAGGGCTGCAAACGTGGTCAGTTGTAGCTACCCGCCCAAGGGGGGCGCGGTGACCTGGGGCCAGCAGCGCATCGTGTACACTCCGCCGCTATGCAGCACACGAGTGAGCACGCGCCTGAAAAAGGCAGTTGTCGAGGGGTGGCGCGGGCGATCCTCATGCTCGGGGCCCTGTGGACGACGGGCGCAGCAGCGCAAGCGGAAACCGGCCTGCCGACCCCGGTTATCGCTGCCGAGGTGTCGCTTGCCCCCAGCGCTGCGCAAGTGCCTCTGACGGGGACAGTGGTGGCTCGCCGAGTCTCGCAAGTCTCTGCCGAACTCGCCGGCTACGTCGCGTCCATCGCCGTGGATGTGGGCGATGAGGTATCCACCGGTGACGCCATCGCCCAGCTCGACGCCACTATCGCCCTGATCAATCTTCAGGCTGCGCAGGCCACGGTGACACAGTCTGAGACCGCCTTGGCGGATGCCGGACGGCGGCGCGACGAAACGCGTGAACTGGTGGCCAAGAGCAACGTGGCGGAGAGTCAGTACGAGTCTCTGGTTGCCGAGGTGGATCAGGCAGGTGCCGTGCTCGCGCGCAACAAGGCCGCCCTCGCACTACGCGAAGCCCTGCTCTCGCGTCATCGCATCACGGCGCCCTTCGCGGGCGTGGTCGCCACCCGCAGCACGGAGGCCGGCGAGTGGCTGCAACCTGGTGCCACGGTGGTGGAACTGCAGGAGTTAGACGTTGTGCGCGTGCGCGTGGATGTGCCGCAAGCACTGTACCCTCGCATCGCTGTAGGTACGGGCGCGCAGGTCACCTTCGACGCCTATCCGAACGAGCCTTGGCGCGCCGCCGTGAGCATCCGCGTGCCCGTGACCGACGCATCCAATCGCGCTTTCCCCGTGCTCCTCGAACTCGACAATCGCGACCGACTGCTCACGCCGGGCATGTCCGCCCGCGTCTCCCTGCAGGTGACCGGTGAGCGCCGCGGTGAGACCGTGGCCGTTCCTCGCGACGCCGTGTCGCGCGGGCCCGACGGCGTGACCCGCGTCTGGGTGATCCGTGCCGCTACCAACAGTGATCGCACGGTCCAGCCAGTCGCCGTGCGCCTTGGACGAAGCTTCGATGCCCTGGTGGAGGTCATCGGCGGCGATCCGCTGCAGGCTGGTGAGCAGGTGGTCATCCGCGGCAATGAGACGCTTCGCGCAGGGCAGTCCGTGCGACTTGTTAACACGCCGTCCGGCAGCAGCTAACGCTTTCGATCACTCGGCCGGGAGGGTCGCCGCTCGTGTTCCAGTTTCTCCTGCGCAATCCCATTCTGGTCGCCGTCGGCACGCTCCTCGCCTGCCTGTTCGGCGTGCTCGCCCTAGTGCGCGTGCCAATCCAGCTGATCCCCGACCTCGACGTGCGCGTCATCTCTATCGTCACCGGCTGGCCCGGCGCCACGCCGCAGGACGTAGAGCGCGAGATCCTCATCGAACAGGAAGACTACCTGCGCGGCATCACGGGCATCGAGCGCATGACCTCCCGCGCCTCCATGGGCCGCGCCGAGATCGAACTCGAGCTCGCCCGCGGCACGGATCTCAACGAGGCCTTGATCCAAGTCAACAACAGCCTCTCTCAGGTACCCTCCTACCCGGAGAACGTGGACGAGCCGCGTATCGTTGCCGACGCCTACTCCAATAGCCCCTTCATCTTCGTCGGTATCACCACCCTGGCGAGCAACCCCTTCGGCCTCGATCTCTACTCCATGCGGGACTATCTCGATGACAACGTGCGCCCGCGCCTGGAGCGGGTGGCAGGGGTAGCCGAAGCGGAGCTGCGCGGTGGCGCTGAACGCCAAATCCACATCCGCATCGATCCGGCGCGCCTCGCCGAGCGAGGCATCAGCCTCGCAGCCCTGCGCACGGCGATTCGCAACCGCAACCGCGACACTTCCGGCGGCGATCTCGACGCCGGCAAGGCCCGCTACCTTATTCGCACTATAGGTCGCTTCGAGTCTCTGAACGACATCGAGGACATGATCGTCGCCCAGCGCAACGGCGCCCCCGTCTACCTGCGCGACGTGGCAAGCGTCTCCCTGGATCAGTCGGAGCTGCGCTACGTCAACCGCGTCGATACGCGCCCGGTACTCAGCATGGCCGTGCGCCGCATCCCCGGCGCCAACGTGGTGGGCGTGCGCAACGCCGTGCGCGATCAGCTCGAGCGCCTCAACGAGGGCTACCTCGGCAGCATCGGCCTACAGGCGCATATCGTCACCGAGGATGCGCGCTACGTGGAAGATGCGGTCGTCAACGTGCGCAGCAACCTCGCCCTCGGCGGCGTGCTCGCAACGCTCGTACTATTCGCCTTCCTACGCTCGATCGGCGCCACGGTGGTGGGCGCCATCGGCATCCCCGTCTGCACCCTTGCGGCGTTTATCGGCCTGCTCCTAAGCGCGCGCACGGTCAACGTAATCTCCCTAGCGGGAGTCGCCTTCGCCATCGGTATGACCCTCGACAATTCAATCGTCGTGCTGGAGAACATCGCCCGCCATCTGGCGCGTGGGCAGCGCCGCATGCAAGCCGTTCTAGAGGGGGTCAGCGAGGTGTGGCGCGCCGTCCTCGCCTCCACGCTCACCACCGTCTTCGTGTTCTTACCGGTCCTGTTCATCCGCGAGGAGGCGGGGCAACTCTACTCGGACATCGCCGTGGCTATCTCCAGCTCCATTCTCATGTCGATGCTGGTGGCGATCGCAGTAGTGCCCTCAGCCGCTAAGGCCCTGAGCTTCCGTCCGAGGCAGCCCCCAGACGATTCGGGCGAGGCGAGAGGCCTCACCGCCCTGGTCCTGGCCAACGCGCGCTGGGTCGCCGATCGCCCCATTCGACAGCTAACGCTCATGATCGCTCTGCTCGCCACCACAGGTGCTGTACTCGCTTTCCTCACGCCCCAGGCCGAATATCTGCCCGAGGGAGAGGAGAAGAAGGCCTTCGCCCGCCTGTTCCCACCGCCGGGTACCAACCTTGAAGAGATCCGCTTGGTGATGGATGAGATCGGCGAGGAGCTCAAACCCCACCTCGGCCGCGATCCCAGTGAGTTCGATCGCGGCGAGATGGACTACCCAGCGATCGACTACATGTTCCAGTTCGCCCGCCAGACCGGCGTCACCTTCGTGATCGAGACCACTCGCCGCCAGGACATGGGCGCCCTGATCGAAAAGCTCACGGCGCGCTTCGAGCAGGTGCCGGGGATGAACGGGTTCGTCAGCCGCGGCTCTATCTTCGCCGGCAACGAGGGCGGCACGCGGAGCATCAACGTGGACATCACTGGCCCGGATCTCGCCGGTCTCTACGACGCCGCCCTGGCCCTGTTCAACGGGGCCAAGGCGGCGTTTCGCCAACCCCAAGTCCGCGCGGAGCCCTCAGGGCTGACCCTGGGCCAACCGGTACTCGAGGTGCATCCGGACTGGACTCGAGCCGCCGAACTCGGCTTCACCGCGCCGGAGCTTGGCTACGCCGTGTGGGCGCTCACGGACGGCGCGTTCGTCGACGAGTTCTTCCTCGAAGACGACAAGATCGACATGTACCTCTACGGCACCCAGGGCACCGTTCGCCAACCGCAGGACCTCGCCGATATCCTTGTGTTCGCCCCCGTCGGCGCGGTGGTGCCGCTCAACGCGATCGCTGAGGTGCGCGAGACCCGCAGCACGGACGTGATCCGCCGCGTGGACGGCTTCCGCACGGTCACCGTTTCCATCGTGCCGCCCCGAGACGTACCC
This sequence comes from Pseudomonadota bacterium, assembly GCA_039193195.1. Classification (NCBI taxonomy): domain Bacteria; kingdom Pseudomonadati; phylum Pseudomonadota; species Pseudomonadota bacterium. The sequence continues at coordinate 215,870 of JBCCWS010000005.1, read as the reverse complement.
CTGGAAGGCGCCGTCGCGCGCGTGGAGGAGAAGCTGATCCCGTCCCTGCGCGCCGAGGGACTCATCGCCAGCAACGTGGACATGCGCCTGTCCGGCGCCAGCGATCGCCTCGCGGCAACCCAGCGCGCCCTTGCCAGCAACTTCGCCATCTCCGCCATAATCGCCTACCTACTGCTGGTGGCGATCCTGCGCCATTGGGGCTTCCCGCTGGTCATCATGCTGGTAGTGCCGATCGGGATCTCTGGCGGCATCGTCGGCCTGTGGCTACTGAATCAATTCGGCGCGGCGTTGCCGCTAGTGGGACTCGAGGGCTTCACGCAGCCCTTCGACATGATCACCATGCTCGGCTTCCTGATCCTCATGGGCACGGTGGTGAACAACCCCATTCTCATCGTGGAGAAGACCATGAGCGGGGTGCAGGCAGGACTCGTGCCCCGTCAGGCCATCCTCGACGCCACGCACTCGCGCCTGCGCGCCGTGCTCATGTCGACGATCACCACGGTGATCGGCATCTCGCCGCTCGTGTTCATTCCCGGCGCGGGCACGGAGCTGTACCGCGGCGTGGGCGCCGTAGTGCTCTTCGGCCTGCTGTCCTCGGCCGTGGTCACCCTGTTCTTCCTGCCCGCGGTACTGGGGCTCGTGTACGGCGTTGCCGGCCGCCAACGGCGAGGGTCGACCGCGGTGCCTAACCCAGGTAGCGGCGCCGCTTGGTCGCCGGCAGATCCGCCGGCGAAACGCTGAGCAGCAGACCCGGCGTCGCGGCGAAGGTCTGATCCACGGCCACGGCATGAAAGCGAGCGTTGAGGCCGACGTAGTGGCGCAGGAGCACCGGCACGCCCTTGCCGTCCGGTTCGCGGGCAGCAATCAGCGCGTTGAGGGTCGCGAGATCCACCGGATGCTGGCGCCGGTATTGATGCCACTCCGCCGGCAACACATCGGGCAAGGGCACGCGGGCGCTCACGCCCTGCGGCGCATCGATGAGTACATCGCACATCATGGCGATGGATACGGGGTCGTAGCGCCGGGTCAGGGAGACCGTGCCGTACATCAGCGAATAGCGAGGATGCGCCCTCAGGAAAGCACCGATGCCGCGCCAGAGCAGGTCCAAGGCGTAGCGACTGCGCTGGTACTCGGGCACCACGAAGGAGCGACCCAGTTCGATCGCCGGCTGTCTCGCCGCAACAAACGACTCTTCAAAAGCGAACACTCCCGATAGGTACGTACCTCCTTCGGCCGCAAGGGTGTCGCGACAGGCGATACGATAAGCGCCAACTAGGGCCTGAGCCTGCGTATTCCAACAAAACAAATGAGTGACGCGCTCATCGAAGTGATCCGTATCGACCGGCTCACCGCTGCCCTCTTCCTCGACGCGATAGGTGCGCTCCCGCTCGCGAGTGATCTGCGCCACCACCTCAGGCAGCTGCGCGGCACGCCCATAGGCGACGATGCAGTCGTGGGCATCGAGCAGGCGCTGATCGGTGGGTAACGCGGCCACTTCTCGCTCGAGCACGGCGGGAGATCGCGCAGGGGCTAACGCTCTCTCGCGCACCGCCGCGATGCCAAGAGCTACTGGGGCGGCCAGTGCGGCGCTCTCCACCTGCAGGTATTGGGTCAGCGTGGAGCCATCCAGCCGATCGACATCGCGCGCCGCGATCGGCTGGCCTACGCGCAGTGCGATTGTCTGCCCCACTTTATTCATCACCTCGCGCGCCAGCATCAGCAGGCGGAAGCGGTACCAGAGGCTGCCAAGGCCGTAGAACAACCGGCTGTTCTTGCCCATGAAGCGGATGGGGAGCACCTGTGCATCGGTACGCCTCGCCAGGCGCCCCAAGGCCGTGCTCCACGGGCTGTCCGCGATGTAGCCGAGATCGGGCTGGTGAAAGGAGGTGCGGCCGGCCGGGAACATCACGAGCGCGCCGCCGTCGCTCAGGTGACCGAGGCACGCGCGCAGGCCCTTGCGATTAGCGGGATCGCCCGGCGCCAGCGGGTTGACGTAGATCGACAGGGGCGCGAGCTCTGAGAACACGCGCAGTGCGGTGTTCGCGAGGATCTTCACATCCGGCCGCAGGGCGGCCAGGAGGTGAACCAGCACAAGCCCCTCGATCCCGCCGTGCGGATGGTTGGAAGCGACGATCACCGGCCCCTCGCGGGGCAGCAGCCTCGAGAGGGCACCGCCGTCATCCACCCTCACCGCAAGGGCCTCGAGCGCCCGATCGGCAAAGGTGGCAGGCGCCAAGCCGTACAGACGATGCTGCTGGCAGAAGCGATCGATGGCCTGGATGCCCAGCACCCGATCGAGCAACGGCGCGAAGGTGCTCAGACGCCGACCGAGTTGCGTTGAGGAGTTGGCCACTGCGCGGAGGGAGACGCGTTGGGAAGCAGGCGCGTTCGCGCTCATGACAGCTCACCCAACGACGGCTCGCACTCGCGGTCGCTGCGGGTCAGGGCCAGGGCGTAGGCCACCGCGTAAGCGGAGCCGAAGATCCAGCTCGGCAACACGGTCAACCACAGCTCGGCTGTGCCCGCGAGGAGATGGATGGCCACGGAGGAGACCACCAGCAGCGCCACGCTGCCGATTACGCAGCGCGCGAATCGCAGGCGCCGTGGCTGACGCCCTCGGTAGAGCAACTCAACCACCGAGGTGAGCGCTAGGGTGACCGAGGCGCTGTACGCCCCCTGCGTGAGGGCAGCGGTCTGCTGTGCGCTGGGGGAATGCAGGCGATTCGCCCACCACGCCCACAGGGCGTAGAAGGTGAACGCGACGGCGGCCGCCGCGAGCGAGCGGATGATGGGGGAGTGCTGCAACTGCACGATGTTCGATCTTGCACCTTGGCGGCTAGCGCAGCGTGGCGCGGCGGGTGACCGCTGCGGACACTAGCCCGACACGGATTGGATCGCTACCCCCTGGAGTCGTTCCAAGCGGGCGGCTCTCTGGCTTCTCGAAACCCGGTGAACCCTCGAAGAGGCTGGGAGGTACCCACGGGGGTGTGTGCTCGCCAACACCCGCGCAGCTTGTCAGGCCCGTCGGGCAACGTAACATCGGATTTTATCGCGCTCAGCACACGGGATCGTGCGTTGTACAGCTGCCCTGTGAGGGATCATGTCAGCCCCTAGCGCTGTTGCTCTAAGGACCCGAAGGATCACCCGGTGCGCACCCCAACGGACGAGACCGCTGGCCCCGACATCTTCCTGAGCTACAAGCGCGAGGAACGCCGCGAGGCCAGCGCCATGGCTCAGGCCCTCGAGCAGGTGGGCTGGGATGTATGGTGGGATCCGGATCTGCGCGGCGGCGAGCACTTCGACGATGTGATCGGCGACGCGCTGACGCGCAGCGGCTGCGTCGTGGTGCTTTGGTCGCGAGCGGCCGTCGAGTCGCGCTACATACGCGACGAGGCATCCTTTGGCCTAAAGGAAAGGAAGCTCGTGCCCGTGCGGCTCGACGACTGCCCGTTGCCGTTCCGCTTCGAGGGGCTACACACGCTCGATTTTTCGCGCTGGGCGGGGAAAGTCGACACGCCGGAGTTCGCCCTGCTGCAGCGCGATCTGCAGCCGCACATCGGAACGCCACCCAACGCAACCGGACACACCGATCCTCCACTGGTCATCGATCCGCCTAGACGCAACCAGAGCCTAACCTTTGTAATCGCTAGCATCAGTACCCTGGCCCTGGCGACCGCACTCGCCTGGAGCTGGATCGACGGTGGGGGCGAGAGCGGAGAGTGCATCATCCGGTTCACCGTAGACAGCACCGGCACGCGCGTGACGCCGCGCGCCTTGGAGCTTACCGACGAAGCGGATCGATCCCGCGCCCTGCCTCTCCAGCGCGATCCGCAAACGCAGGCCCGAGTGACCACCACCAGCCTTGAGCGACAGGCCTTGAGCAAGTGGCGCGTGAGCGTGCGGTGGGATGACGGCACACAGTCTCAGTTTCCGGTACGCAACGGCTGCGAGAGCGGCGAGGAAGTCTCCAACGATGGACTGGCAAGACTACGCATCACCACGCTCTAGGCGACGCCGCGAGCTTACCATTGCGCTCGCTGCAGGCGTGCTCCTGGGCGCTTGCGTGAACGCCTATGCGATCGACGCCCTGCTCGCCGGCGACCTCACCAACGCCGCGACCGGCCAACCGGTGGTGGGCGCCACGCTTACCGTGCGCTTCGAAGACGAGCGTTGGCAGGTGGCCAGCGATGAGCAAGGCCACTTCAGCGCGACGATCGACTTGCCGGGCGAGCAACGCCTACACATCGTGCAGGTGAGCGCGGAACACCCTCGTTTCGCAGCGAAAACCCTCGAGGTGGCGATCGTCGACGGCGTCCCCGAGGACCCCATCACCCGCCTGCATCTATTCCCCGCAGCCCTCGCCGAATGCCTGCTGAAGAAGGACAACCTGGTGGTGGTCGGGCATTTCCGTTCGCCACTTGGCGAGGACATTCCGGATCTCCCGGACCGCCTGGCCGAAGCGCTGCAGTTCGATCTACTCACGGTGATGCAACAGCTGCACTTGCCGCCAGCCTTACAGCCCGTGTTCGCCCCCTGCCGCGACGCCAAACCGCGTGTGATCACCCAGGCTGGCACCCTAGCACGCGCCCTGCGCGCCCACGCGGTGGTGCACGGCGATGTGAGCCGAAGCACGGGCGAGTTTCTGGTCCGCTCTCACGTGAGCGACGCCTACGATATCGTATCGGTACCGGTGACCACACAGAACCCGGCCGTAGACCTGGCCAACCCGAGCGCGGCGCAGTTGAATCCGCAGACCTACGGCGCGGTCCTAATGGCCGTGGCGGCCGGCATCGCCAGCCGGCGCGACTGCCCGGGTGCGCTCACGGTGATCGCTGCCGCCGAAGCGCTCGGAGAAGACGTCTCCGCCCTCACCGCCCTGATGGAAGGCAACTGCGGGATGAACCCATGAGCGCGCTACACCGCCTACCGCTGTCCAAGCCTCACCGCATCCACCTTGCGCTAGCGTTGGTGGCGGCTTTGATGATGAGCGTCGCACCTAGCGACGCCGCAGTCGATGTACCGATGGACGATGAGATCAAACGTCTGCAGACGTTGGAGTCGCTCCTGAAGGACATCGAAGCCGCCCACAGCGAAGAGGATCTACGCGACCTGCGACGGCGCTGGGAGTCCGTGCGCCGCGATCTCGATCGAGCGGAGAGCGGCTCCGCGCGGCGGCGCGCGCGCAGGATCGTCAACGTGGGGGAGGCGCTCGACGCGCTCTCCTCAGACGTGGAGCAGCTGCGCGATGAGGTGACCCGTTACTTTCCCAAGGCAGACAACCGCGTGGCGGTGTTCACCCTGGACGATCCAGACGGGTTGGGCTTGGGCGATGACCTCAGCTTCCTGATCGCCAAGCAGCTGTTGTTCTCCGCCCGCGCGCCATCCTTCGCCGTGGTCAACTTCCAGCAAGGGGTGACCCCGGCGCGAGCGGGTGACCTCGGCTACTTCGACAAGGTGGAGCGCCTCACGCGGGATCAAGACTATTCGATCGCCCTGTGGGGCCGTCTGGTCCGCGCGCGCGACGGCGTGCGGCTCAGTCTCTTCGCCCAGGCCTTCCCCAAGATGGGCGAGCGCACGCGCTTCGCCCACCGCGTTGCGATGCCCACGGCCCAGGGCAGCCAGTGGCTCACCGCGGAGCTCACGCACGATCGCTTCAAACTCCTGGATGTGATCCTGCCGCAAGCCTTCGTCGAGCGCTTGCCGGCCATCGCAGCGCAGACCCGTACCCTTCGCGCCGACCCGCAGCTGGACGCCCGAGGCGTCGGCAAGCTCACGGACAAGGCACCCCACTACATCGCCGAGGCTGCTGGCGACTGGGTGCGCCTGCAGGTGCGCGGTGGTGCCGGCGGGTGGACCTCCGTGCGCGCGCCATGCCGGGGCGAATGCAGCGCGCTTCTCGATGCGGTGGCCTTCGCCAGCGAACTGGTCGCGGCGGGCGCAGGGCTGGCGCCGCGCGCACCGGCCGCCTCCTTGAGCGCTGACACCAAGATCGTCTTCGAAGAACTTTCAGCGTTGCATGCACTGGAGCGAACGGACTACGCGGCAGTGCAAGCGCGCGCTGAGCGCAGCGATGCACCGCGAAGCCAAGCGGCGGGCCTCGCGAACATGGCTGCAGTGGCCCAGCTGGCCGAGCGCTTGCGCACCGCCAGCACCGTGGACACGCCCACTCTGATGGCCCAAGCCGACACCTTGGCCTCGCTGCGCGCCTACGCGCCGGAAGCGAGCCGCAACCTGCGCGTGCTCGCCGATGCTGTCCCCAGCAGCAGCGGCGAGGGGCCCCAGTCATGGAAGGCGAGCACCGAGCGCCAGGCGTTCTTGGCCCAGCGCAAATGGGCCTTGGTGATCGGCGTAGCCGACTACGCGCATCTCAACGCGCGCCAGCACTCGGTGGAAGATGCCCGGCGCGTCGCGACGGTGCTCGGCGACAGCGGCTACCGAACGGACCTGCTTATCAACCCATCGAAGCGCGAGGTAATCGCCGGGGTACGCGCCCACGCCAGCGACGCGGAGGTGGTGATCTTCGTGACCGGCTACGTACGCGCCGTAGATGAGGTGCCATCGCTGTTGCTACCTAGCTTCGACCCCACTGCCCCGCACACGGCCGACGCGGTTACCCTCGCCACGCTGGCCACGGGGCACGGCCATCGCACTCTGGTCCTCGCCCCACCGCTGGGGCCGCCCCTGCTGCGGGCCTTGCCCCTGGATCAGGGCGATCTCCTCGCCAACATCACGCCACCCGACGCACCGCGCGTCTCGATCGGTGCAGGCCCCTTCGCCTACTTCTTTGCCCGCAGCCTGCGCCGCCAGGGCGAACTGGGCGGTCGCCACGACGGGTTGGTGACCCTGCAGGACCTCGCCGAGCAGATGAACGCGGACGCAGCACGTCTCGGGGTATCGCTCCGAGCGGGGGCGCTAGTGGGCAACGGGCGCGCATCCACGGCCACGGGCCTTCTCGCGACGCCTCGGCAGATCCGGACGACGGGTCGAATGGATGGCCCCTAGCCATCTCGAGCACGCCAGAAAGTAATATTTCGCTGAATTACCTAATTTATTCCTAGAACTAATATTCTATAAATAAGTTCCTAATCAGAGGACCAACACGACTTAGATCACGTTTGACCCGAGTGCTCGTTCTGAGGTCGGACGTCGCACGCCGCCCCGCTCCCGCTCGCCCCTGCGTAGCGCCGGCGCTACGCCTGCGGCACACTTTCTACGACATTGATCGCATACATTCCTTGCGCTTCGATTCCCCCAGGGAGGGTTCCCCATGCACGCCCACTCGCTCACTACCCCTCTAAAGACGCTCGACCGCGCGGCCGCGGCGCTACTTCTCCTAACGCTCATCGCCGCCCCAGGCATGGCCCACGATGATGGGGACCACGCCCCCGCGTTGGCACCGCTTATCGACCACGCCGGCGAGCAAATCCCCGCCCACCTAATAGCGGCCGTCTGCGGAATGCCCGGGCGGGCTAACGATCGAGGGTTTCAGCGCCGCCTCGACCTCGCGCAGTTCCTACTCGCCAAGGCCGAACGGGCCGTGGACACACTCGCGCCTGCACGCCCCCCACTGCTAGAGGGCATGGGCGTCTACCATCGCGACATCACGACGAACGCCCCCCTCGCCCAGCGCTACTTCGATCAGGGCCTTCTCCTTGCGTACGCGTTCAATCACCCCGAGGCGGTCGCGTCCTTCCGCGAAGCGCGGCGCATCGATCCCCAGTGCGCTCTGTGCTGGTGGGGTGAGGCCTACGCCCTAGGCCCCAACATCAATGCCGCCATGGAGCCGCAGGCCGCCGGCCCGGCGATCGCCGCCCTCGAGCACGCGCAGGCCGCCGCGCAGGGTGCTACTCCAGTCGAACGCGCGCTCGTCACCGCCATGACCCGCCGCTATGACGATTCACCGCAAGCGGACCAAGGCGAGCTCAACCGGCGCTTCGCTGAGGCGATGGCACAGGTCGCCAAACGCTTTCCCGAGGACGCCGACGTCCTCGCAATTTACGCCGACGCCCTGATGAACACCCAGCCCTGGGACTACTGGGAGGCCGACGGCAAGACCGCGCATCCAAACTTGCAAGCCCTGGTGCCGACGCTCGAAGGCTCCCTCGCGCTCGACCCAGACAACCCAATGGCAATCCATCTCTATATTCACGCCGTGGAGGCCTCCAACCACCCCGAGCTCGCCGCGCCCCACGCCGACAAGCTGGTCACCGCGGCGCCAGGGGCTGGCCATCTCGTGCACATGCCCTCTCACCTATTCATTCGCTTAGGAAGATTTGAGGACTCGATTCGAGTCAATCGCCTTGCCATGGTGGCGGATGAGGCCTACCTCGCGCAGAAGGACGAGGACACGCCCTACCGCTACACCTACTACCCTCACAACGTGCACTTTGTGCTCGAGTCTGCACGCTTAAGTGGCGATAGCGCGAGTGCCCTGAGCGCGGCGGAGAAGCTCGGCAAGCTGACCGACCTGGAGATGTCCCTCACCCTGCCGTGGGCGCAGCTGATGGACGCCGCACCCTACTTCGCCCATGCGCAGTTCAGTGCTCCGGAAGACGTGCTGGCGCTGGCGCCACCGAATGAAGCCCTGGTGTACGTCACCGGCGCGTGGCACTACGCGCGGGCCCATGCATTCACGGCGCTCGGACGGCGCGAGGAGGCACGCGCTGAGGTCGCCACCCTGCGCGAGATTGCCGCGGTGCACGATTGGGAGACGCTGCTGCCCGACACCCCGGGCCAGGCCCTGCTCAACCTCGCGGCCTACGTGATCGAGGGACGTCTAATGCGCGCGGAAGGCGACTCGGAGGGCGCGATCGACGCGTACCGCGCGGCCGTCGCGCTGCAGGACGAGCTGCCCTACCTCGAACCGGCCATGTGGTACTACCCGGTGCGCCAATCCCTGGGCGCTGCGTTGGTGGAAGCACAGCGCCCCAGCGAAGCGGTCGACGTGTTCGAGCAGGCACTCGTGCAAGACCCAGACCAGGTCCTGTTGCTGTTCGGTTTGTCGCAAGCGCTCAAGGCCGCGGGGGATCAGGAGCGCGCGCGAGAGATCGCCTCGCGGTTCGCCGAGCGCTGGGCGGGGGAGCAGAGGGCATCGCCTCGCCTAGCGGACATCTAGTGTTCTGAGTTCTGTCGCTTCGAACATCGCTACGGTCGAGGGCGAAGCGCCCGCCATCGCCTCGTCAGCGGGCGAGGGGAGCAGGGCCCAGGGCGCCGCCACCGCCATCCCTGCCATGGCCAGGAGCACGCTTACGACCGGCAAGCGGCGCCGGCGCGTTCGGGTCGGGCGGCGCCCACTCGCGCGCACGAAGGCCTCGACAAACTGGGCGACGGTTGGCGTGCGCGAGGCGCGATCGAAACGCAGGGTGCGTTCGAGCGCCGCCCATTCACGGCGGTTCAGCTTTGCTGGCCTAGGCGGGCGATGGCCTAAGTCGCGCGCTTGGTTGGCAGGCATTCGACCGAAGGGATGGGTGCCCGTGAGCGCCTCGTAGGCGACGCAGCCAAGGGCGTAAACATCGTCGCGCGGATCGGGGGCCTTGTGCTCGAGCATCTCCGGGCTGGCGTAGGCAGGGGTCATCGCACCCAGCGCCCGAGGATCGAAGCGGGTCTGTTCCAGGGCTGCGGCGTTAGGTTGGTAGGCGCGGGCGATGCCGAAGTCGATCACCTTCGCGTCTGCGTCGCGGGTCACGAACACGTTGCTGGGCTTGAAGTCCGCGTGGAGGATGCCGTTGGCGTGCGCGTAGGCCAGCGCCTCGCCGGCCTGGCGCACGAGGCGCCGCGCCAGCGTGGGGGCCAGCCCACCTGGGCCGGCGGCGTCGATGCGCTTGCGCAGGGAATCGCCCTCGAGCAACTCCATGGTGGCGAACACCGTGTCACCATCGCGATCGAAGTCGTTGACTCGCACGATATGACGGTGCGTAAGCGACTGAGAGCGTTGTACTTCACGCTCCAACGCGACGGTCGCCGCCTCGACCCCGATCTCCGCCACGGTCATCACCTTGATCGCCACATGCGGGGCTCGCGAGTGGGCCTCCAGCTTGCGCTTGTCCAGGGCCTTGAACACCCTCCCCATGCCGCCGCGACCGATCTCTGCCTGCAACAGGAAACGGCCGTTGATCTCATCGCCCACGGCCGCGGTCTTGCGTCTCGGGCGCGCGGGAAGGTGAACGCAAGTGCTGGCCAACTCGGTACCGGCAGGGAACACTTGGGTTTGCGTGTACTGATCGTCGACCAATTGCAGGGCGAGGGCGGCGGAGGCAACCATGATGTCAGGGCTCACTCGAGTGAATGCGGATGGACCTGTGGGCGCGCGCACTGCGCTGCTCGCCCACGCTTACCCGTTATGTCCCAGCCCACTCGTCGGCGGTTCAAACGCCGCGTCGAGCGGCGATGAACGGTCGCTTGAACCTTTTCGGGGTGGGGCGGTACCTACGAGCAAACCAGCAACGTGAGTGGTAGCGAAGGGATGACCCGGCGAGACGCAGGCGACGACAACCAGTTGATGTCGAGGATCTCCCGCCAGGACAAGGCGGCGCTGCAGGCGCTGTACCTGGCCTACCACGGAAAATTGATGCGCTTCGCGCTGCGCGTAGTCCGCCGGCCCGAAGACGCGGAGGAAGTGGTCAATGATGTATTCATGGTGGTCTGGCGCGACGCCGGCACCTTCGAGGGACGCTCCCGCGTGTCCACCTGGCTCATGGGCATCGCCTACCGCCGGGCGCTCAAGCACCTGCGCCGGGAGACGAGTCGCCTTCGCCTCGTCGCCTCAGGCGGCGGCGAGCGCGATGAACCGGACCAGTACCTGGAGAGCGCCGAAGACGATGGCCCCCTCCCTGACGACGCCCTCGTCCAGCAGGAAGTGGCCAACGTCGCCCTCAAGTCCCTACCCGCCGACCAGCGACTCATGGTGGAGCTCGCCCTGGTCATGGGTCACTCGTATCCGGAGATTGCCGAGATGGCGGATTGTCCGGTGAACACGGTGAAGACACGCATGTTCCACGCTCGGAAGCGGATGCGCGATGCGCTCAAAGCGACCGGCCTGGGCACCGACCTGGCAGACGCCCTGGGAGCCTGACGATGAGCAACCCACAAGACGACGACACGAATCGCGCCCGCCTAGCGCCCGAGCTGGCAGACGATGCAGGATGGAACCTGCTGGCCCGCTCCCTGCACCAGCGCAGCGATGAGGAGATGGCGCGCAGCGAGGCCGCCGGCATGAGCGCCGAGCACGGGCTTCAGAACCTGATGTCGCGCATCGACACACAGGCGCCGGCCGAAACCACGAGCACTCTCCCCACCGAGGAGCAACCCTCACCGGGCGAGGGGGCGCCCTGGTGGATCGTGCGCACGCAGACGGCGGCCATCGTCGCCCTCGCCGCCTCCCTCGCCGTCGTCGCCCTCTGGCTCCCGAGTCTGCAGGGCCCGACTATCGGCTACGAGACGTATTCGGATCAGCAGGGACCTGCGCCGAGCACACAGCTGCGCGTGGTGTTCAACCCCGACACCTCGCTCGCGGAATTGCGCTCGCTGCTGCAGTCGATAGACGCCCAGGTAAGCGCAGGCCCCACCTCGGGCGGTGTTTTTGATCTCTCCCTCGCCGGTGCGGATGATCGCGCTGTGGAGGTAGCCTTAGAGAGCTTGCGTGCTGACGATCGCGTCGTATTCGCCGAGCCGGTGACCGACGCCCGCGGCAGCGGCGACGGCAACGATGGACGTCCTTAAGATGTTCCCGCGCACGCTCATGGCGAGCCTACTGCTCCTCCTGGGGCAGGTGACCGCCTTCGCCGGGGCTGTGGAGCCCCACCAGCCGCAGAACGACGGCGACGGTCGCATGCTGATCACTATCGTCGATCCCCACCACAACCAGCGCGTGGCGATTCCCGGCGAGACGGGTGCCTACGCCGTGCGCCGCGGCTATGAACCCTCGGCACTAGTGCAAAGGCGCTTGCGCGGCATCGCCCGCCGCCACGCACTGCAGATCATAGATGGCTGGCAAATGGCCTCCCTAGGCGTGTACTGCGCGCTGGTGGAGGCGAAGGCCGAACCTGTGCGCACGCGCCAACAAGTGCTGCAGGCCCTGCGCGCGGATCGACAGGTGGAGTCGGCACAACCGCTAAATGCCTTTGACGTGCGCGGCACGATGGCGCCCGACGATCCGTACGCCGCCCTACAAGCCGCCCATACAGCCATGGCCATCGACAAGGCGCATCGCTGGGCCACGGGCAAGGGCGTGCGCGTCGCCGTGATCGACACGGGAATAGACGCGCGCCATCGCGATCTGCGCAAGCGCATCCGCGAGTCGCGCAACTTCGTGCCTGGCGAGCACGCGGCAGAGGTCCACGGCACAGCCGTGGCAGGGGTCATCGGCGCCATCGCAGGCAACGGCCTAGGCGGCTACGGCGTGGCACCGGACGTGGCGCTGTTCGCCTACCGCGCATGCTGGGACGCGCCAGGCTCGGCAGGCAGCGTGGGTCGCTGCGACTCCTTCACCTTAGCCCGGGCCCTGGACCGCGCCATCGACAAGTCCGTTGACGTGGTGAACTTGAGCCTGGCGGGGCCAGCCGATCCGTTGCTGACCCGCCTCGTGGACGAGGCGCTCGCGAAAGGAATCGTCGTGGTCGGCCCCCAAGTGGCGGACACTCGCGCCCAGTTCCCCACCGCGATCGACGGCGTCATCGCGGTCACATCGGCGCCCGTGGACGGCGCGATCTCCGCCCCGGGCGCCGACGTCCTCACCACCGTGCCCCGCGATGCCTTCGACTTCATGCAGGGCGTGTCCTTCGCCACCGCACACGTCAGTGGCGTGGTGGCCCTCATCCGCGAGCGACAGCCGGACGCATCACCCGGCGCAGTTTACGAAGCTCTTAGGTCGAGTGCCGACACGGTACCGGCGGGCGCCGTCGTGAACGCTTGCCGCGCCCTCGATTCGATTGCGGGCACCTCCTGCGAGTGAGGATCGAGCGGCGCTAGCGGGCGTAGCTGATACTCAGGACTAGGCGCGCATCCCCGCGATCGCCCTGGATACCGTTCACATCTCCCAGCGTGCCCTCGCCCGCCAGCTGCACGGCCACCCGCTGGTGCAGCCACTGCACGCCCAGGCGCCAGAAGCCGTGATTGTTCCAGGTATCACGATCGAAGAACTGGGCGCCACCGGTGGCCGTGAGGCGCCAACGATCGGCGAGCGGATAGTGGCCGCTCAGCTCTACAGCACCGCCCGGCTCGTTCTCCCCGAGGGCGTCGCGCGTGTAGGTCAAGCGGCCAGAGATGGCCTGGCGAAAGCTCCAGCCCAGGGCAATCTCCGTGTAGCTGAACTCGAGCGCGTTGGGAAAGTCGTAGCGCACCAGATCACCGCGCAAACGCCAGTTGTCGCCCACGCTTACGCTTCGACCGAGATAACTCTCCACCAGCGTGCGACGGATCTCGTCAGGCCGGCCCGGCAGGTCGATGGTGGCAAATGTCACGCCTAGGTACGCCGCATCCCCCAAGGGCTGATCTATGCTGATGGCTGCGGCAGGGTGCCCTGCGGAACGGCTCAGGCCGCGATGCTGCAAGCTGGTGGTGGCCTGCAGCAGCAGCGTTGGCGGCGCGGACGCGGCGATCGGCGTGATCGAAAGCAGCGCGGTCGCACCAAGCAACGCGCGAGGACAGGGTAAACAGGTGAAGCGCATGCCATCCTTTGGCGGTCACGGGCTAGCGGACCCTCGAATTATACCCCGCATGCGTAAGGCTGACCGCTCCGTTGATCCGCTCGCCCTCGGACCGCGCCAGAATGACGACACGGCCTCAGCGTGTTGTCGGCGCGGCCTCGAGGGTGGCTTGCTCGTTGACACGCCGGCGAGCCTCCTGCAGCTCCCGGTAGGAGGCATGGGGATGAAGGGTGGACTTCGCCAGCTCGACGTTGCCACCGAACCCCTCGATGAGAAACGCGAGCCCGCTGTAACGGAGCGTGCGCGAGACGTATACAGTGACGACGATGCTCAGCGTGAGGTAGACGAAGTAGGTGAACGAGGTCAGCACGAGGGGATTCCTCCTGGTGGAACGAACGGGCACAGCACGGCGACTGCGCAAAAGCATCCCTCCGCCGCGAACACTCGACTTCCAGGCTCCTCGCTTTGGAACAAGCCACTCAGCGTCTTTTTCAACTCAGTGAGTTACAGACTTCCAGGAAGATAGTCGGGAAGCCCGCGGCGCGCACGCTCGCGCGGGCCCGCAAGCGGGGGCCGTGCTCGACCGCCTGGCGCAGCCGGACATGCCCGTCGTGCTCGTACGCCGCAAGGCGCTGCCCCTGCGGTCACGAGGGCCCGCCATGTCCCCGGCGGCGCGGCGACCGTGGTCGAATCGAGGTCTTCATCGTGCAGCGGCACGATGCCGGTGATGGTTTATCCTCGCCTAGGCCTCGCCGGATCTCCGCCCGAAGAGTCCAGCTGCTCGCTCGGCCAAGGGCAGGCGAGCGCCGTAGGCCTGCGCGGAACACGCCAACAAGGCGAGGCCCTCCGCCACGAGATCGCGCCGCTTCGGTAGCCGCCAGCTTGGGTGATCGTACTGTGCAGCCAGATCAGTCGAGGCGATGCGACGTAAGAACCCCGCCTCCACGGTTGGCGGTGAGTGCACCGACACGGCCAAACGCTGGTGACTGGCGCCGGAACCATCCAGCACCTCAAGCGCAATGCACAACATCCACTCCCGCACCTTCTCCATTCACTACCTCTGGACTTTCGGGTCGTTCTTCAGAGAGTTCACTCTATACCGATTGCTTTCACTAGCCCGTTCGGCCTGCTACTCGTCATAAGCGAGCGGTTGACTTTCCAGAACGCCGGCGCCGGACCCGCCAAATCGACTTGACCCCTTGCTTATGCGGAGCGCATCACAATGGACCCGAAACTCCATCGCGAAACGTCCGCGCCAGTTCCCGCACGAGGCGCTGAAATACAACGGCCTGCAGCAAACGTGGCTGCCAGCAAGACAACCGGGAACCGAACAATGAAAACTTCACTCCAGATTGCCGCGGTCTCAACCGCCCTTGTTGCCGGATACGTGTGGTCCATCGCTCACACGCCCGCCAACGAGTCCTTCGCCGGTCCGCTGCACGGTCCGCTGTTTGGCAGCACCGTAACGGTGCCCTCCAACGCAGTGGCGCCTGTCGGTGGTGCACCTGACACTTCCAACACGATTGGCGTCGACGCCGACACCGTCGCTCTCGCCATGCAGACGGCTAACGCGACGGTCTCTGCGCCCGTGTCCATCGATTTACACAGCACCCTGTCACCGTCGCAGATCGACGCGGCTCGCGCGAAGATGAGCGCCCCCCTCGCCCAGCTCGCGGCTGCCGGTGGCAACGCCCCCGTGAGCGTGGTGGTGAGCTACGAGACGCACCCGGAGCTGTTCGACGACGCCAAGGTGGCGCAGCTCGGTGGCACGGTGACCCACAGCTATCGCACGCTCGACATGCGCGCAGTTACCCTGCCAGCTGACGTGATCGATAGTCTCGCGATCGACGAGAACGTCGACCATCTCGCCCTCGACGAGGTGGTGAGCGTCGCGTCGGTAGCCTCTCGCAACGCCGCCAAAGTGCCGCACACCAGTTCGGCCAACAGCGCCTTCTCGGGTACCGGCGTCAATGTCGCGGTGATCGACACCGGTGTGTCCCAACATGCGGACCTCGACGCCCAGATCTTGCAGTACGACTTCGTTGGCGGTAACTATCCCGCGCCCGAGATCGACGACGGCGAGATCGACGACTACGAAGATACGGGCCGAGCCGACGTGTACGGTCACGGCACCCACGTGGCAGGCATCATCGCCGGCCATGGCGGCAACTCCGGTGACGTATTCCGCGGCGCCGCGGAAGGTGCCGGCATACTCTCCCTTCGCGTCCTCGACGGTACCGGTCAGGGCGGCGTATCCGACACCTTAGCCGCCATCGACTGGCTGCTGACCTACGGCCAGTACTTCGATATCAAAGTCGTGAACATGTCGCTCGGCAAGGGCGTCACCGAGTCGATCGATACCGATCCGCTGGTGGCCGGCGTCGAGGCACTCTGGGATGCCGGCATGGTGGTGATCGCCGCTGCGGGCAACCTGGGCAACAACGGGCACTTCACCATCAAGAGCCCAGGTATCTCGCGCAAGATCATCACGGTCGGCTCTCTGACCGACATGGGGACTGGCCTCGACTACAGCGACGACTTCATCTCATCCTTCTCCAGCCGCGGGCCGACCCTCATCGACCACGTGCTGAAGCCGGATCTGGTGGCGCCGGGCAACCGCGTGGTGGCTCCGATCCCCGATGGCGCCGCCCTGCGTGCGGATCTGCCGGACCGCGTAGTCGCCTGCAACGTAGCCGGCTGCGACGACGACTACCTGTCCCTGTCGGGCACTAGCATGGCAGCCCCGATGGTTGCCGCCGCAGCTGCCTTGATGCTGCAGAAGGACCCGAGCCTGAGTCCAGCCACCGTGAAAGCACGCCTGATGCTCTCCGCTCGCAAGCTGGACGTGGACCCGACCGAAGGCGGCGCAGGACTGCTCGATATCGACGCGGCCATGAACGAGACCGTCGTGGTCTCCGGCCAAGCCCTCTCGCCGCTGATGCAGCACGTGCCTGGTCAAGACGGCGTGCTGGTGGAGGACACCGCCAACCTCTGGGGCAACACTGCCTTCGCCTCGGGCTACCTGTGGTCCGATGGCTACCTCTGGAGTGACGGCTACCTTTGGAGCGATGGCTATCTGTGGTCCGACGGTTACCTATGGTCCGACGGCTACCTCTGGAGCGACGGCTATCTGTGGTCCGACGGCTACCTCTGGAGCGACGCAGTCGGTAACGGCGACCCACTCTACGAGCGCACCGGGGCCTCTAGCCTGATCTTGAACGACGACTAGGCAAGATCCGCCTACCACCACCCTAGAAGGAGGGGCGGCGCAAGCCGCCCCTCCTTCGTTGTTTCCGTGTATCCGACATCGGTGCGCCCGGCGCCTCTGAAGCCGCCCCGCCCGCCTGCCCGCCCCAGTGCGCGAGCCGCCCACCCTGAAGCACCGCGTACCATTTCTAGCTATTTATTCAATTAGCAATTTCCATCGAGCGTAACGCACATCTCGCGCCGCCGATGCTGAGAAAGCGGACTTGACGCATTCGTTATGCGGATCACATCACACTCTCGCACCACACCGCCCCTGAGAGATACACGCCGGCTGGCCGGCAAACGGGTGAAATGGCTCCAGCAAACTGAGTCGCATGAAGCTAACCTCCAGACCGGGAACCGAACTATGAAGCCCACCATGCAGATCGCCGCGATCTCCACCGCCCTTGTCGCTGGGTACGTGTGGTCCATCCACACTGAAAGGCCTCTCGACGGCGCATCGCTCGCCCCTTCGCCCCAGGGCATGCTCCTCGGCGCCAACGCGCAATCGCCAGCGGGCGCGGACGGGCTCCGCCCAGCTGAGGCGCTAGCCGTCGACGAGTACGGGTTGCGTGTGGACAGTGAGGGAGCCATCCCAGCCATGCAGAGCGCCAACGCATCGGCGGCAGTGGCCGCCACGATCGGCGTGCCTGAAGCGCTCACGCGGTCGCAGATCGACGTCGCGCGCGCCAAGATGGTCCCGCCCCTGGCCCAGATGGCTGCGGCTGGCGGAACCGCGCCCGTAAGCGTAGTGGTGAGCTACGAGGCGCATCCGGAGCTGTTCGACGATGCGAAGGTGGCCCAGCTGGGCGGCACGGTAACCCACAGCTACCGCACCCTCGACATGCGCACGGTCAGCCTGCCCGCGGGAGCGATCGACCGCCTGGCGATCGACAGCAACGTCGACCACCTGGCGCTAGACGAGGCGATTAGCGTGAGCTCGGTAGCCTCGCGCAAGGCGGCCAGGCTGCCGACGGTCAACTCAGCGAACTTTCCGTTCAACGGTTCCGGCGTGAAGGTGGCCGTAATCGACACAGGCGTTGCTGCCCACGATGACCTGAGCCATAAGATCGTCTTGCAGTACGACTTCGTCGGCGGCCAATACCCCACGCCCACGATCCTCAACGGTCAGGTCGCGGCCTACAACGGCAGCCCGCGCGAGGACGTGAACGGCCACGGCACCCACGTGGCGGGCATCATCAACGGCCGCGGTCGCAACTCCGGGTGGGACTTCCGTGGCACCGCCCGCGGGGCCCAGGTGCTGTCCCTACGCGTACTCGACGGTCAGGGCCGCGGCGGCGTCTCCGATGCCTTGGCGGCGATGGACTGGCTGCTTACTTACGGCAGCTACTTCGACATCAAGGTGGTCAACCTGTCCCTGGGCAAGCGCGTCAGCCAGTCCGTGGACACCGATCCCCTAGTCGCCGCCGCTGAGGCACTCTGGGATCAGGGTATGGTGGTCGTCGCAGCGGCGGGCAACCTTGGCCGCAATGGCAACTTCACCATCAAGAGCCCCGGCACCTCGCGCAAGATCATCACAGTCGGATCCATAACTGATCATGGCACCGGCGATGACTTCAGCGACGACTTTATCTCGACCTTCTCGAGCCGTGGTCCGACCCTCATCGATCATGTGCTGAAGCCAGATCTGGTAGCTCCGGGCAACCGCGTGGTCGCACCGATCCCGGACGTGGCCCAGCTACGTAGCGATCTACCTAACCGTATTGTCAACTGTACTCGGACGAACTGCCACGACGACTACCTGGCCCTGTCTGGCACCAGCATGGCCGCGCCCATGGTGGCGGCTGCTGCTGCCATGATGCTGCAGAAGGACCCTAGCCTGAGCCCCGCCACCGTGAAGGCCCGCTTGATGCGCTCCGCACGCAAGCTCAGCGCCGATCCTACAGCTGCCGGCGCCGGTCTACTCGATGTGGAAGCGGCGATGAACGACACCGCCGTGGTCACCGGCGAAGCCCTCTCGCCGCTGATGCTGCACGTGCCTGGGCAAGCGGGCGTGCTAGTGGAAGACACCGCCAATCTCTGGGGCGATGCGGCCTTCGCCAGCGGATACCTCTGGTCTGACGGTTATCTGTGGAGCGACGGCTACCTCTGGTCCGACGGTTAT
The DNA here is from genome assembly GCA_039193195.1 of Pseudomonadota bacterium. Classification (NCBI taxonomy): domain Bacteria; kingdom Pseudomonadati; phylum Pseudomonadota; species Pseudomonadota bacterium. The sequence continues at coordinate 196,856 of JBCCWS010000005.1, read as the reverse complement.
CTGTGGAGCGACGGATACCTCTGGTCCGACGGCTATCTGTGGAGCGATGGCTACCTCTGGTCCGACGGCTACCTGTGGAGCGATGCCGTGACCGAAGGCGACCCCCTGTACCAAGGCACTGGTGCATCGAGCGTCCTGATGCAAGACGACGACTAGGCAAACGGTCGATCGGGCTTGAACGACCGAATAGGGGGCGGCAACACTGCTCCCTTTTCTCTTTGCGAGCCCTGACTGCATGGTCCCCGCTGCGATCTGCGATGGCGCATACTGTGCGTCCATTGCTAGCAACACTCGGGAGAGGCGACCATGGCAAACGCACGCGTGACCGGTCTCGGCGGCCTATTCTTTCGCAGCAAGGACCCCAAGAGCACCATCGAGTGGTACCGAAAGCACTTAGGTATCGACGCTGCTGATTGGGGAGGTTTCGCTTTCCAGTGGACCGACAAGGACACGCCCTCGGAGACTGGCTACACCGTGTGGAGCGCCTTCCCGGACGACACCAACTACTTCGAACCCTCAAGCCAAGAGTTCATGATGAACTTCCGCGTCCAGGGCCTCGACGAGATACTTTGCGCCTGTCGCGAACAAGGCATCACCGTGGTGGGCGACGTGGACGCTCAACCCAACGGCCGCTTCGCCTGGATCCTCGATCCTGAGGGTCGCAAGATCGAACTGTGGGAGCCCGTACCCTCGAAGGAAGATCCTTACCTCGCCTAGCGCTTGTAGGTCGTATTCCTCGGGCTGCTCGTCGCCGGCCTAGTGACGACGGCGATCGTTTTGGCACTGGTCACCGCGGTGGGCGTACGCCTTGCCGAGCGGCGTGCACCACCCTGTGAGAGCCTTCCTCGAGGTAGGTTCGCAGCGCCTCCACTACACCGACCGAGGGGCAGGGCCCACGGTCGTGCTCACCCACGGCGCCAGCTCCAGTCTATTGGAGTTCGAAAGCTCGATCGCCCCGCTGCTCGCCCGTCGCCATCGGGTGCTCTGCTTCGATCGTCCAGGCTGTGGCCACAGCCCACGCTTGCGATACCGCAGGTGGCTGCTACCGCTCAATCGCCCATCCTATGCTGGCGATTCACGGCGACCAGGATGACATCGTGCCTTACTGGAATCATGGCCAGCGACTTGAAGCGATCATCGAATCCAGGACCTCGCAGGTGCTGCCAGGACAGAGCCACGCACTGCATCATGTGACGCCGGAGCATATCGCCGCCAGCATCGAGGCCCTCGTGGCGACGCTTCCGCCCCTTGAAAGCCTGCCCCGCGGGCGGCGAGCGAACAACTGACGTATGCTGGCGCACGAGCCATCGTCAAGGAAGGCAACATGCTCAGCACTATCCTCGCTTCGCTCTATCTCGCCAGCGCCGGCCCGCTCAACGTTGAGACGCACGACCCGCTGATCCTGCCCGGCAACGAGGCAGGCACGATCGACGATCTCGTCTTGCGCGTCACCGTGCCCGAGGGCGTCAGCGATACCCCGGTGATCGTCTGGTCCCACGCCTACGGCGGCAGCCGGCAAGCCTACGTGCCTCTGGTGGCACACTGGGCTTCCTGGGGCTACGCGATCGTGCAGATCGACCACAGCGACTCCTACCTGCAGCAGGACGAGCTGCCCGCCGATGGCTGCTCCCAGCAGTTCGACTTCTCCAACTGGGACGAGCGCGCCTACCAAGTGCGCTATGTGCTAAATCGCTTGGACACGATCGAGGCGCTCGCGGACGCGAGCTTCGATGGCGATCGCGTGGTCATCGGCGGCCACTCCATGGGCGCGCTCACGATGCAGCTGATCGCCGGCGCCAGACCCTTCGACGGCCGCGACTTCCAAGACCCCAAGCCCATCGCCGCCCTACTGCTCTCCGCCGTCGGCACGAATGTGGGACTGTTTGACGACGGCTCACATCTTGGCGTTTCCCTCCCCTTGATGGTGATGACCGGCACGGAGGATGGCGAGGAGGACTTTCCCTGGTACGAACGCACAGACCCATACTTCCTCGCCAGCTCGCCACTGAAGTACCTCCCTATCCTGGTAGGTGGCGATCATGCCTTCGGCGGCATCTTCGGCGACCTGCCGATCGAGACCTGTGACCTCGCGGACGACCCCCGTCAGCTGGACATCACGCGCTCGGCCACCATGATGTTTCTCGATACCCATGCGCGTCGGTCGCCCGTGGCGCGGGCCTATGCGCGCGGGGACGCGCTGCCGCGGGAGGCACCCGGCGAGGTGATCTACCTCTGGCAGTAGACGTCAAGGAGATCCCTGGGCGCAGCAACACCGGTCCCCCATCGCGCAAGGGGTCGCTGAGCGCCACACCCAGCGGCCCTCAAACAGCGGACGCTCACTCGCTCAAGAACTCCGCCGTCACCGTCCGGTCACCGGTGAGGATCGAGGTGCAAGCACCGGTGAAGAAGTTCTACGTGTCGCACTGCTCATCGACCCAGCCAATGAAGAAGTTCGATCCCTCCGCACGTGGGATAAGATCGAAGACCCCTGCATTGGGCAACAGATCCACGGTGCAGACGCCATCGACGCAGTACTCGGAATCCGGCAGTACGATCCCGAGGGGGCAATCTCCACCTACACGGGCCACGTCGATGCCGTGCCGCGTGCCCAGAGCGATCAACTGCGGGCCCGCATCCTGCACCGCCAGGGTGAGCTGGATCAGGCGAGGCCGCTGTCCCAACGAGCACTGGACGCAGCCCACAAGAACGCTGCGGAGCACCCAGATTTCTTAACCGATGCGGTCATCAATTTCGCTAGCTTTGCCCTGAGCGACGGCGACGCGCAGACCTCCATCGCCTTGAGCTGCGAGGGGATTGAGCGTCTGACAAGTGACCACGGGTCCGGTGACATCCGCCTCGCCGAGCCGCTCCACAACCTCGCCAACGCCCTCGCCAGCGCCCAACGCTGGGACGAGGCCGCGGCAGAATACCGCCGCGCTCTCGCGATCACCGACCAACACCTCTCCCCAAAGCACCAGACCAACGCGTTTCTACGCAACGGTCTGGCGCGCGCTGAGCAACGCCTGGGGAACGTGGAGGGGGCTCGGAATAGCTTCCATCTCGCCTTAGAGATCCTGCGCGCAAACTTCGGCGAAGTGCACCCGGACATCGGCATCACGCTCGCCAACGTGGGGCGCTTGGAGAGCAATGCGGGACAGATCGACGCGGCCCTATAGGCCTTCACCACCTCGCTTGCGATCCTAGATGAGACCTTACCGGAGCATTGGATCGGCCACGACGTACGCCGTCGACTAGGAGCCTTTCATTCGCTGTCGGAGCACTACACTGAGGCCGAACCCCTACAGCTCACCGCCTACGAGGGCCTGACGGCATCGCTCGGTGAAGCGCACGACGCCACCCGTGAGGCGCGCGCAGCACTCGCCACCTTGTACGCGCGCTGGGAACGAGCGAATCTGGCCGCGCGCTACGCACCACAGGAGACGCCCTAGGCCCGGGGCGGCGCTTGCTCCTGCTCAGCCAGCCACTCTCGGGCCTGCATCAGCCAGCCCTTCACCGTCACGTCATCGGGATTCATCGCCACCGAGGCCTCGAGAGCGCTGACGGCGCGGGCGTTGTCCTCAAGTCCCAGGTAACACAGGCCCATGTGGTAGCTGGCCAGCGCGTTCTCGCCGTTCTCGGCGCGCGAGCGCTCGAAGCACGCTAGGGCATCGTCGTAAAGCTCCATTTCCTGCAGCACGCAGCCGATGCTCATCAACGTGTCTGGCGTCTCGGGCACCTGGTACACCTGCGTGGCTGCGTAGCGGGCGCCATCGGCGAGGTCCTTCCACACGCTCGCATCCACCTCACGCACCTCGCTCAAGATCAACTCCAAATGCTGGTTGAACAGCTCCGGATCCCAGCGCAAGAGATTCATGTGGGCGACCAGCACTTCCAGCGGGCAATCGCCGGAGGTGTCGGCGAGGTGTGCTGAGACACGGAATAGATCTCCCGGGCTGAATCCGTTGAGGTGCGTCTCCACCGCTAGCCTCGTGCGCGGCAGGGCGTCGAGCCGCTTGCCTAGGAGGAACGCAGAGGTCGCCAGCCCTTGCTGAGTGCGCTGGTGGTAGACGTCGCCACCGCGCGCACGGCAGTACTCGCCGAGAGCCTCGAAGTTGACCATGATCGAGTGCGCTTCGTTGTGGAAGGCAAGCTCGGGCTCGTGGGCAGCGTATAGCGCCGCGTGGCCCGAGTAGGCCTTGTCGCTGCTGATCAGCAGCAGCTCGCGCTCGGCCAGCGCGGTGAGCTTGTCGATCACCTCCATAGCCGCGATCGGCATACAGAGGTAGCCCTCGCGCCCACTGTCGAGGTAGCGCTGGACCACGGCATCCTTCGCTTGGTCGGCGTAGTACGGCAGGGTCGCGCGCTGAAAGGTGAGCGGACTGTTGATGTCCTCCAGCGTGACCGAGTAGTTCTCGGGATAGTCCGCTTCGAAGGTGGGTGATGGTGGCACGCGGCCTTCCTCGAGCACGCCGCTCTCCACCCGGAAGACGTCGGTGGGAATAGAGTCGAACACGTAGTTCGCCAAAGCGATCATCGGCGTCCGTGGCCCATCGCCCTGGGCGATGAGGCTGGACAGGGGAGCACCGGCGAGCTCCAGAGGCGGGTCCGTGTCCGTGAGTAGATCGAGGGCGGCGAAATCGACCAGGCCGCTTTCGATGTGACTCTCCCAAGCGGGGTGGTGGCACCAGAAGTCCAGGTTGCGCTGGGCGACGTCGGTCAGCACGTAGGTGAAACGCAGGCGAGGATCGTCCAGCAACGCCAGGAGGTCCTTGAGGCGCTGCACGAGGTGGAACGCGAAGATCCCGGGCCCCGCCCCCACCTCTACGATCGGGAAGGTGAGGTGAACCTCGCCGGGCGTGCGCGCCGCCGTGTCTTGCATGTAGGCGAGAATCATCTGCGCGTAGGCGTTGGCGATGAAGGCGTTGCTGGTGGCGTAGAAGGGCACCTTGCCCTGCCAGGCAGCAACACCCTCACGGCAGTAGAAGGATTTCTGCCGCTGCCACAGATCGCTCTGCGAGAGACGCACGGCATCGCCAGCTGGGGGAGTGCTCATGGGAAGGTGGCGTCCGACGGATTGGTCTTGAGGGTTTGCGCCGCGACCCGACACACGGTGCCGCACGCGCGAGGCAGCCGATCATAGCAAGGGGTGTCGGCAAGCGAGGACGCCGCAGGTCACGATGTCTGCGCCGGCGAGGGATGACTTGCGCCACTCGTTGCCGCAGGATGCGCTTCTTCACCGCCCACCATGACCGCCGATTGCCATGACCCTTCCCGAGATCCTCGCCTCGCGCTACTCATGCCGTGGCTTTCGCCCGGCGCCCGTCGCGCCCGAACTGCTGAGGCAGATCTTCAGCGACGCTCAGCGCAGCCCCTCGAACTGCAACGTCCAGCCCTGGCAGGTGCTAGTGGCATCCGGCGAGGCCACCGCGCAGCTCAAGTCCGCGCTAGTCAAAGAGGTGATGACCCGGCAAACGCCAAACCCCGATTTCAACTGGGCCGTGGCCTACGAGAACGAACACCGCGAGCGGCAGTTCGGCGCTGCCAATGCCCTCTACGGCGCGCTCGGCATCGACCGCCAGGATAAGCCCGCCCGCCAGCAGGCGATGCTGCGCAACTGGCAGTTCTTCGACGCGCCCCACGTGGCGATCTTCACCATGGACACCTACCTCGACATCATGGGCGCCGTCGATGTGGGCATCTATGCGCAAACGCTGAGCCTGCTCATGCACGAGCGCGGTCTCGCCACCTGCATGCAGGGTGCCCTCGGCCAGTTCCCGGATCCGATCCGTGCGATGTTCGCCCTGCCGCAAGGGCGCGGCGTGCTGTTCGGCATGTCCTTCGGCTACGCGGATGAGGAGGCCCTGGCCAATCGTGCGCGCACCGATCGCGAGCCCCTCACCAACAGCGTCGTCTTCCGCGATTAGCCCGGCAGCGACGCGTCGTGTCTAAGGCCACCGGTGCGTCTCGGCACCCGATTCGTGACGGCATCCGCGACTGCATTGCGCTATTCGCCCCCGTGCTGCCCTTCGCCTTCGTCTTCGGCGTGGTCGTGGTGGAATCCGGGGTCGGGCACTGGCTGGGCTGGTCGACCTCGCCGATCATCTTCGGGGGCGCGGCCCAGCTGACGCTCCTGAGCCTGCTCGGCGAGGGCGCGTCGCTGGCGGCCGCGGTGACAGCTGCGCTGATCGTCGGCGCGAGGCATCTGCTCTACTCGGTGGCGCTCGCGCCGCGCTTCCACGGCCAACCTCGTTGGTTTCGCTGGATCGGGCCCTACGTGCTAGTCGACCAGGTTTTCGCCCTCAGCACCGTGCGAGATGATGATGAAGACCCGGCGACCTTCCGTGCCTACTACCTAGCGAACGGCTTCAGCTTCTGGACCTTGTGGATGCTATCGACCGCCGTCGGAATCTACGTGGGCCCTCTGCTACCGAAGACCGTTGATCTTGCTTTCGCCGCACCGGTTCTATTCACCGCGCTGCTGGTGATGGCTATTGATCGTTGGGAAAAGGCGGTAGTCGCATTGGTCGCCGCCCTTTGCGCGCTGCTCGCTAGCGGATTTCCCAATCGAGTGGGCCTACTGGTAGGGGCAGCGGTAGGAATTGCGCTTGGCATCGCTCTGGAGCTGCGGCGGCAGGGCCCACGGTGAGCATTGTAGTGGCCATCGTGGTGACAGGTGCGGGCACCTACCTGATGCGCGCACTTTTCATCCTGCTGCTAGCCGAACGCGAATTCCCCGCCCTAGCGCAGCGAGTGCTAGGCTATGTGGCCCCGGCGGTGATGGCCGCGCTGGTCGTATCGATGCTGGTGAGAGATGGCGAAGCCCAAATCGTTGGGTGGCCGGCCCTCGTGGGGTTAGCCACCACCGTCGCCGTAGCGTCTTTCACGCGTAGCCACGTGGTTACGCTAGTCGCCGCCATGGCGACCTATTGGGTGCTCAGCGCCCTGTAGCGGCGCACTCAGCAGCCAGGACAACGCGACTGAAGCCGAGTCACCGGCCGCTGGCTTGGCCGCGACAGAAACTCCAAACGGGCTTGCTCTGCAGCTGTTCGCTCTCGTGTCACGTACGCCAAGTACTCATTCAGCGGCATGCACGCACGACGTTTGATACGGCTATCAGGGCCCTTAACTTTTTGGCACACCATGTAGGTGCCCTCGTCTTTGGAAGCGCCCTTTCGATCGGAGCGCTGAAACCCCAACTCGTACTCCTTCAGCTGAGGAATCGCCTCTACCAACTCCTCCCACGTATACCCCGATTTCGCGGGCTTCGCTTCTTCCGCGACGTCTGACGCCACCGCCGACATCTCTGCGACATCCGCACAGCCTCCCTGGCGCTCGCACTCGGCAAAGCCGGCCGAGGGCACGAACAACAAACACACCACCGTCAGAATGACTCGCGTTATCTCCATCGCTATTCCCCTTTCGCTACGGACGAACTCCGACGACGGTTTCCGCTTCCCTTGCGACCCGCCGCAGCCACCCGCTCCAGTTATGAGGCGAGCACCACTGCGAAGTCAAGGTGACCAGATCCCAGATCAACAACTGCTAGAACCGTTCTGCATCGCGGCGTCAGCGTTGGCGTCGCGTAAGGGCTGGCGGTGTCCTAAGGGTTGTTGCGTGGTGCTGAGCGCATCGTTCTACGCTCCCGCGAAGGTCGTATTGAGCACGGGCAGGTGGGTGGCAGCACCTAGTGGTTAGCTGTCGAAGCGGTCGCTACCGCCTAGCTGATTGGAATCGTGCCGTGCCGCGCCGGCACGATGCCAGCGCTTCGAAGGTTTCGCGCGCGTCGACGATCAACAACCGGCACGCGAGAGGGCACGCCTCAGCGAGTCGAGGCGTTGGCGTTATCCTCGGTCGTGGTCTCACGCCAGCGCACGAGCACCGCCTCTACATCGCCTGCCTGCTCGCCGATCATCGCGTCGAACTGGTTGCGAAAGGTGAGCCCCAGGTTGATACCGCCCACGATCATGTTGCGGATCAACCAGCGGCCATCATCCTCCTGTCCCATGGAGTACTCGAGGGTGAAGTCACTACCGTTCGTGGTGGTGACGTCCATGCTCACCTGGGCCCGCCCCTTCTTGCGAATCTTCGCTTCTCGCACCTCTATGGTCTTCGCCTGGAGAGATATGAGCGAGTCTGCGTAGAGATCGACCAAGGAAGCCACGAAGACACTCCGGAAGCGCGCGCGCTGGTCGTCGTTGAGGGCGGCTTTGTGCTTGCCCACCACTCCGCTAACGATGCGATCGAAGGCCACGTACTGCTCCAGGATCTCGGTCATTCGATCATGCAGCGGCGCAGGATCTTCCGCGTACGTCGCGCGCTGCTCATCCAGCGCGCTCACGACCAGGTCAGTCGCCTCGCGCACCGTGTCGTCCGCGGGGCCGGCCACTGCCGCCAGCGACAGCCCGGTCAGCGCGCCGAGGCACCACAGCGCCGCGAGCCAACCAGTGCTGTGCGCAGGAATATTCGTTTGCATCATCACATCCTCATGTGCAAGCGATTAACGATAGAACTTGATAAGTAGCGCCGGCAGCACCACCAGGTTGGCCACTAGCGCGAGCACCATGGCGAGGGCCGTTAGCACGCCGAAGTAGATAGTGGGTACAAAGCTCGACAGGGCGAGAACGGAGAAGCCCACGACCACGGTGATCGAAGTGAAGTAGAGCGCATTGCCGATGCTCGCGTGGCTGTTGCGCACGGCGGTCAACGTATCGTGCCCCAGGGCACGTTCCTCTCGAAACCGATGTAGGTAGTGAATGGCGTCGTCCACGCCGATGCCGACGATGATCGCCGCCGTGGTGATCGTCATGATGTCGAGCGGAATGCCAACCAAGCCCATCACAGCCAGCACGCTCTCCGCAGCTAACGCCGTCGGCAGAATCCCGAGTATCGCTAGCCGTACCGAGCGCAGGAGCACGGCGAAGGTCAGCAGGATCGCGGCAAGCACAGCGAATAGCGTCGACTGCTGCGAGCTGAATAGGCGCTTGAGCATGTCGTTGAAGAGCACGGCCATGCCCGTCACGTGCACCTGCTCACGCTCCAGGCCGAGCTCCTGCACGGCGAAGCTCTCGATATCCGCAAACAGCTCTTCCTGAGAGAACTTCGGCCCTGTCTCGTGGATCCTCGCCGACAGGCGCAGCTCGCCGGTGGTGGGCGAGGCGTACGGGCGGATCAGCGAGGCCTTGATCTCCTCGGGCATGAGGGCGAGCACTGCCGTGATCTGCAGGTAATCGAGCGGTTGGTTGTCATTGAAGGCGCGGGCGATGTGCTCGAGGGTGGAGATCGAGATGACCTTGCCGACCTCGGCTCGCTCGCCGAGATAGGTCTCCAGGCGATCGAGCAGCGCAACGCGCGCCGGCGTAAACCAGTAGCGCTCGGGGAAAGCGTCCGGCTCTTCGTCTTCGAAGGCGGCGAAGTCGTCGTCCTCGTCCGTCTCCTCGGGCTGCCAGGGCGGCAACTCGAGAACCACCTCGAAGGGGATGGTGCCGCCGAGATTCTCATCGATGAACACCATGCCGTCGCGGATTTCACTGCCGCTGCGGAAGTAGTCCACAAAGCGATTGCTGACGCTCAGCTGCGAAATTCCAGCCCACCCCGCGGCGGCCAACGCTACGGACAAGACCAGGATAGCCGCAGGCCGCGCCGTTGCAATCTTGGAGAACGCTCCCGTTAGCAGCGCGGCCTGCGCCTGCGGCTTGGGCTTCTTGCCGTACGGGATCATCACCAAGATTCCCGCGAAGAAGCTGTAGGTCACCACCAGCCCCACGGCGATCCCGAGCACCATGATGAAGCCGAACTCGGCCACCGGGCGGATGTCGCTCACCATCAGTGAGGCGAAGGCCACCGCTGTGGTCAAGGCGGTGTACAGGCACGGGGCGAGCTTCGAGCGCATGGTCTCGTACACCAGGGCAATGTGGTCATTCGAGAAGCCGACGATGCACAGCTCGCGATAGCGCGCGATCAGGTGGATGGTGAAGGAAATCGTCGTGATGGCGAGCAGGGGAATGAAGTTGGAGGACACCGCCGTGGCTGGCTGACCCAGCAAGCCCAGCAGCCCGAGCATGATCAGCACGGTCACCGACACCGTGCCGAGGGGGATCAGCACCCAGCGCCACCGCCCGAAGAAGGCGTACAGCGCCCCTGCCATCAGCATCACCACCGCGCCGCTCAGCAGTCGCATGTCGCGGCGAACGAAGTCGATGATGTCCGCGCTTACCATGGGCACGCCACCCAGATACAGGCGGCCAGAGTCTTCGTAGGCGGCGCGGATCGTGCGGACGTTGGCGATCAGCTTGGCGCGCGCCACCTGATGGGCTGTCTTCAGCTCCCGGTAGCGATCGGCGGCCACCGCTTCCTCGATCATGTCCACGCCGCCACCCTCGGCCTCACGCAGCGCATCGAGCTCGCGTTTGGCCTCGCGCAGGGGCACGTTGTCTTCGAGCTCCACCTGCAGGGCCGTGGTGGTGCCGTCTGCGGACACCAGAAGATCGCGGAACAGCGGGCTGCCCGTGAGCTCGTCGCGAGCGAGGCCGAGATCCGCACCTTCGCGAATCGTGCCGTAGCCCTCGGCGAGTTCTGACAGCGCCACGGGCGGACTGCGCAAGAGCGGCACGTCCAGAAATGAGGTTACCTGGAGCACGCCGGCCACCCCCGCCAGCTCATCCTGCATCCGCTTCAGCACCGATACGTGCTGTTCAGAGAAGAGTTCTCCCTCGTGCGGCGTGTAGGTGAGGTACAAGGCTTCGCGCTGGCCGAAGCGCTCCACGAGCTGCTGAAAATAGGCGAGTTCCGGGTCACCCTGGGCCACCAAGGTGTCCGAAGACGCGTCAAAGCTGAAGCGACCCACGAAGGCGAGGGCCGCCACACAGGCCAGCAAAATCGCTAGCTGAATCAATCGCGCGTTGCGCAGGCACCCGCGGTAACACCCCTTCACCGTGCGACGCCACAGGGCCGCGAGGCCCGCGTGGATCGCGGACTCAGTCAAGGAAAGGGTCCTCTTCAATCTCGCCATCATTGATCAGGTACTCGCGACGCTGCAGGTAGGCATCGCGCACGAACAGGTATCGATCACCACGCAGGAGAGCCTCCGCGCTCAGGAATTTCGCTCGCGTTTGCACGACATCGGTGGCGAGCAGGGACCAGCGAACCGTATCGTCCTCGATGAACCTCACCGGGTAAAGCAGCGTATCGACGATGCCGGCGAGCCCATCTCGCAGGGTAGAGGGCCCGGCGAACGGCACCACCGCGTAGTTTCCGGACGGCACGCCCCAAACGGCAAGGGTTTGCCCGAAATCCTCCCGGTGCGCCTCTAAGCCCGAGTCGGTGGCGACGTCGAATAGTCCACCGATGCCGGCCGTCGAGTTCAGCAAAAACCGCCCCGTATCTGCCAAGGCCAGCTTTGGTTTGCCCTGAAGCAGCTGGTTGACCGCTGTCCACGGCGTACGCAGGTTCAGGAAGAAATTCGACACACCAGTCTCGAGCGGATTCGGCGTGATGAACTGATAGCCGCGCGCAAGGGGCTTGAGCAGCGCACGATCTGCGCCGTCGTTGAAGGCCAGAACCTTTCGGTTGATGCCCTCCAGAGGGTCTTGCGACGGCTCGCCGGTGCCGCCTACGCTCGCGCAGCCGCTCAGCAAGACGAATGCACCGACCGTCAGCAAAGCCCTAAGGCGCCAGGCGCCGAGTCTCGCGCGCGCGCCCACTCCCTCAATCTCCATCGCTCCGTCACCTCACTCCGCTACGACCGCTAGCACTGTAATGGGGGCGCCCGTGCGTATTCACCAGCACCTGGCGCCGGAGCTCTCTAAACCTTGCGGCCTAGGTCGCCCATCAGCGACAGGGCCACCGCGCTCGGCACCTTCTTTCAGTGCTTACAGAGCTGCGCCCTCTGCGGTTGCCGCCGCGCGCCAGAGCGTTACGCGGATTTGGCGCTTAGGGCGGGCAGTCGAGGGAGGGAGGGCAAGCGCCACCGCCCCGGAGGAGGGGGGGGTTTGGGACGGCGGCACTTGTGAACGGGCGAGTCGCGGGACGCGCGACTCGCGGGCGGATCAACCTTCGCCAGCGTGCGCTGGGCGGGCGGGCACGTAGGGCGTGGCGGCGTCCGGGTGCGCCTTGCGATGGGACTTTTGTCGCCTGCGTAGCAGTCGCTCGGCGATCGCACGGTTGAGCTCATCACCGCCAGCCAGCGGCACCTGCACGACGCCGATCGCGCCAGCGGCGGCGCGCTGACCCAGGGCAGCGAAGGTGGAGGGGTTGCGTTCAATTGTCTTGTGCATGGTTGTCGCTCCTCAAAAGCGAAGTTAGGGCACGTCGCTTCCAGCGAGGCTGGCTTCGATGTGCACATGCACAATATGCGGATACCCCTGGCGGAGAAAAGCGGGAAAAACTCACCCGATAGATGAGAAAAATTCAGCTGTCAGAGCAGAAGGTGGCCAAGATCCAGTCCCGCAGGCGACGCACCTCATCATCCTCCAAGCGGTCAACGCGGTATACGAGATAGTAGCTCGCATCTGTCACAAGCTCCTGATCAAAAAGGCGAACAATGCTGCCCTGGTGAAACCACAGATCGGCCAGAGGCACGGGCACGAGGGCAGCACCGACCCCCTGCTCGGCCGCCCGCACCGCTGCGATCATCGAGTCGAAGCGGATGGTTTTGCTCCCCCTCGGCAACTCGATTCCTGACGCTGCGGACCACCGCTGCCAGCCATCCGCATTCGTGTTGTGCACGATCATCGGGAATTCGCTGACTACCTTGGCGCCTTTGACGCGCACGCCCTTGGCGAAGTCTGGCGAACCCGCCACCACCACCCGCAAGGGCAGGAGTAAGTTGTACGGCAGATTGGCCGGTGGCGAGCGGAATAGGCGGATCGACAGGTCTACATCGGACGGGTGCTTCTCCGAGGACTCATCACTGGTGCCCACCTCGATATCGATGTGTGGGTTGGCCGTCGTGAACTCGGGCAGGCGTGGCGCGAACAGCTCACTGGCGAAAAACGGCTGCACGGAGATCCGAACCGTACTGTTCGCGGGCGTGGCGCGGTGCTTGGCAACCACCGCCTCTAACTGCTCGATCAGCGGGTGGACGTCTTCGTAAAGCGCCCGCCCCAGCGGCGTCAGACGCAGGCGGCGCGCATTGCGATCGAACAGTTGCGCACCCAGTTCTTCCTCCAAGGTTTTGATTTGGTGGCTCACGGCGGATGCCGTAACGAAGAGTTCTTCGGCCGCTAGACGAAAACTCTCGTGGCGCGCGGCCGCGCAGAAGGTGCGCAGGCCGCGAAGGGAGTGCTTGGAGGGAGTGCTCATGGCTGGATCGTAGGTGGCAGTTGGATTGCCCGCGTCAGCCTCCGTATGGGGCCATTGACGGCGACATCAATACACCATCATCCGAAAAGAGACAAAGTCGAGCGCCGCGATTTGCCGAGTGAGCCCGGCCACCTATCGAGACTCCACTCGTTTTCAAGGCGCGAGAGACCAGCACAGATGCCCAACGTGCGCGCTCAAGAGCGCGTAGACAGCTCGAGCGGTGCCCCGGAGCGCGCGCCCACGTACTAGAGCTTCGCGCACTCCGGGCCGATTAGCCTAGTCAGTACGATAGGCGATGAGTGACTCCGAGTGGTGCACGGCCTGGCGGTCTTCGCGCAGTTGCTGCAAATGAGGCGAGCGTGTGACGCCCTGAGGCTGCCGGCGCAACACCCACCACTCGACCACCACGAGATTCAGCACCCAACCGCCCCACGCGGCGATGACGTACGCATCGGACATGCTCAAGCCGGCGCCGTAGATCAGTAGCCCCAGCTGCGTGCGCATTGTGAGCGCCGTGCAGGTTAGGGCGTAGGAACGGATGATCCAGCGACCATGACCCTCGCGGTCGCCCGCCAGCGCATGAACCAAGGCCATCAACGTGCTCCCCGACCAGAGGATAGCCAGGGTAGCGAAGGCGACGCCCGTGGGGGGTCCTTCGAAAGTGGTCATCGACAGGTTCAAGCCTGCGCCGGCACTGAGCAATACGGCACCCACATAGGCGCACCCCAGTGTGCGGTGTTGGCTCAGCGTCATGGGCCAGCGGTGCCCCATGAACTGCACCAGACCCAGCAGCATCGCGGCGATCCCCGCGCCCACATGAAGCATCAAAATCGGCTGCTTCAACGCATAGATAGCGCGCTGTTGAACGAACGAATACTCCTCAGGGGGGACGACGAGGTAACGCGCAACGGCAACGCATAGGCCGAGTACGAGGGCCGCAGCGATCAGCATCAGCGCTGTCGAGCCTAGCGCTCGCAAGCCTCCAGCTGCCCTCATTGTAACGACAGCGGCTGCGCGGCGCGCTCAGGGGACGGCCAAGCGCTGCGCGCGACTTGCGTCGCCCGCCCCTCTTCAGTGACCGTAGAGGGCGTAGGGAACACGGCGACACCGCTGGTCGGCGGTGCGCACACGTTCGTGCACGCGCCGAGTAGCGGCACGAAGGCGCAGGCGACTAGCGTGGTGCGCCGAAGGCGACGGGGTAGGCAAGTTGGGGAGCTTTTCATCACTTGTGTTCGGTCCTCAGGAGGTATGCGGGCGGCGCCGCGACCGTAGAAGCGTCTACCCAGGGGCCCACCCACCAGCCTGCAGATACGTGAAAACATTGGAGAAGTTCGCGAGTGGCTAAGCGAAGACCACTGGCGAATCGTGAGTGAACAGGGGAATGCCCAAGGTCGCGCAGCTGCTGACCCACCCGCTGGGGCGGGCCACGGCCATCCTCCTCGCCGTCGCGGTGTTCTTCGGCACCGTATCGCCCTACGGGGCCGTGACGTACTTGCCGCTCTGGGCGCGCGCTAGCTACTGGTTCATGCTGGTCGTGGCCGTGGTGGCGGTGCAGTGGACCGCCGCACGCGCCCTGCGCGCACGGGTGCGCGCCCAGTGGGCCCGTTTTGCCCTGGAGACGCTCCTCTCAACGCCGCTCCCGTACCTGCTGATCTTGGGCACCCAGCAGCTGATCGGTCGGCCCGTGCCGCAGAGCTTCCACGGCCAACTCTGGGCGTACACCTGGGTGATCGTGGCTGCCCTCTGGGCCCTGCGTCCGCTGCCGTTTACGCCGTCCGGCGCCTCGCCACTCGAGGCCCCAGTATCCGACCGCGAGGCTGATGCAGTGCGCGCCTTTCGGGCCCGCCTTCCCTTAGCCCACCGCGACGCCGAGCTCTATGCGGTCTCCGCTGAGGACCATTACGTGCGCGTGCACACGGCGGCGGGCACCTCCCTGGTCCTGCAGCGCCTGTCCGACGCCGAACAGCTCCTCGCCACCCTCGACGGCGTGCGCGTACACCGCTCCTGGTGGGTGGCGCGCCGAGGCGTGGCCTCCATTGCTAGGATTGGGGGCAAACTCGACCTGCGCTTGAAGTCGGGGGCGTCCGTGCCCGTCTCGCGGGCCGGAGCGGCACGTGTGCGCGACAAGGGCTGGCTGTGACCCAGGGCGAAGACGCGCCACTGCGCCCCGTACGCGTTCGAGCTGACGGGCAACGCTAGCGATCGATTCGATTAACGCAATGCTGCGGGCCCCGCGCGGCGCTCGAGTGCGTACCGCTGACAACCTTCGGACCAGGCCAGGCGTCCGTAGGCACAGCCGAGGATGCCGTCCAAGTCGGCGCTCAAATCCGGTGCCGGGGCGCGCGGTCGAAGCGACGCACCTCATCGCGACGAGATCCTCGTGGTGGACATCCGTTGACCGAAGCGAGTACCGCTTGGTCGCTCAAGTTGTGCTGGGCTGCGACCCACGCTCACCAGATTGACCGGATCACTCGCCCGCTTTTCCTTCTCGAAGGAGAGCACATCATTGGCCCAGGCGATGACCAGAGATGGGCGCCCAGGCGACGCAGCGCGGGCGTGGCGACGGGCCATCCGTAGGCCGCGGAAGATCTGGGGGGCAGAGTCCACGAGTCGAGGGGGCGCGTAGCGGTCAGGGCAGTGATCCTCGTAGCAGGGCAGGTCGCTAACGCAGGCGCCAATCTCGATGCCGACGGCTCAACGCTGGCGAAGCGCTAGCGGTGCCGATACCCTGGCGGCCTCGATAGACGTCCATCATGCCTTTTGCCGCATCGCACCGGTGCCTGTGGACGTCCGGCTCCAGGAGAAGCTCCAGCATGAACTACTTCGTTACCGGCGGTACCGGCTTCATCGGCCGCTTCCTCGTTCCCAAGCTGCTGGATCGCGGCGGTACGGTACACCTGCTGGTGCGCCCGGGTTCCGTCGCCAAACTGGAGGCCTTGCGCGAGCTCTGGGGGGCGAGCAAGGAGCAGCTGCTGGCGGTCGAGGGAGACCTCGCAGAGCCAAATCTAGGGGTCAACGAAGCCTGGGCGAACGCGCACGGCGGCAAGATCGACCACTTCTTCCACCTCGCCGCCATCTACGACCTGCAGGCAGATGCCGAGAGCCAGCGCACGGCCAACGTGCAAGGCACGGCCCAGGCTATCAACCTCGCCCGGGCCCTGAAGGCCGGCTGCTTCCACCAGGTCTCCTCAATCGCCGCCGCTGGACTGTACAAGGGCACCTTCACTGAGGACATGTTCGAAGAGGCCGGCGCCCTCGATCATCCCTACTTTCTCACCAAGCACGAGTCTGAAGGACTGGTGCGCGAGGCGAACGATCTCAACTGGCGGATATACCGGCCCGGCATGGTGGTCGGCCATTCGCAGACCGGCGAGATGCTCAAGGTGGACGGCCCCTACTACTTCTTCGAAGCCCTGAAGAACCTGAGCAAGGTGGTGCCTCAGGGGTTCCCGCTGCTGCTGAGCAAGGCCGGCCTGCTCAACATCGTGCCGGTGGACTTCGTCGCCAACGCCATCGACCACCTGGCCCACGTGCCGAACCATGACCGCGAGTGCTTCTTCATCACCGACCCCGAAGGCATCCGCGTGGGCGACCTGCTCAAGGTGCTGATGAAGGTGTCCCGCGGTCCGAGCCTACTCGCCATCGATGTCGCCGCCCTCGACTCGGCCACGCGCCTAGCAGGCAAAGGCATCAGCATGGCTGGCCCCCTGAAAGCCCTTGGCGAGCAGGCAGTGGCACGCATGGGCATCCCGCCCGAAGTGATGGCTTACCTGCACTATCCGACGCGCTTTGATTCCACCAAGACCCAAGCGCTGCTTGCTGAGAAGGGAATCGAGTGTCCGCCCTTCGAGTCTTACGCCGAGGTGCTCTGGGAATACTGGCAGGAATTCCTGCGCCCAGGCGGTGAGCAGAGCCTGATCCGCGAGGTCGATGGCCTGTTCAACCAGATGATCGGTCGCCCGACGCTCTCCGCCCTGCGGCGCAAGGTGCGGGGCAAGGTGGTGGTGGTGACCGGCGCCACGAGTGGCATCGGCAAGGCATGCGCCCTGCGCCTTGCCGAGGCTGGCGCCAAGGTGCAGCTGGTTGCCCGCACCGTCGAGAAGCTCGACGAGACGCTGGCGGAGATCCAGCAAATGGGCGGCAGCGCCCAGGTACACTCCTGCGATGTCTCCAGCGAGGAGGCCTGCAACCAGCTAGTTGCGGACATCCTTCGCGAGCACGGCCATGTCGATGTTCTAATCAACAATGCGGGACGCTCGATCCGCCGCTCCGTGCGCTACAGCTACGAGCGTGTGCATGACTTCGAGCGCACAATGAACCTGAACTACTTCGGGGCCCTGCGCCTAATCCTGGGGTTCCTGCCGTCTATGGAGGCCAACGGCGGCGGACACATCATCAACATCTCTTCCATCGGTGTGCTGACCAGCCCGCCGCGCTTCTCCGCCTACGTGGCCTCGAAGTCAGCACTGGATGCCTTCAGCCTTTGCGCAGCCCCGGAGTACGCAGCGGAGAACATCACCTTCACCACCATCCATATGCCCCTCGTCCGCACGCCGATGATCGCCCCCACGGGCCTGTATAAGGCCTTTCCGACCCTCTCTCCGGAACAGGCGCGAGACCTGGTGATCAAATCCATCGTGTCCAAGCCGCGTCGCGTATCAACCCCGTTGGGCGTGACCGGCGCCGTCGCACAGGCCACGGTGCCCAACGTCACCGAGGCCTTTCTTAGCCAGGCCTACGCACTATTCCCCGACTCGGCAGCCGCCCGGGGCCTGTCCGATGAAGAGGCGGCTAAGGAGAAAGCGGAGATACCCTCGTCAGCCCTCGGCCTGGCGCAGCGCCTGTTCGTGCAGGTGATGCGCGGGGTTCACTGGTAGCGCCATCCCCGGATACTGAGCGCGCACGAATCGGCTCTCGATCGAGGTATCACCCGGGAGCCGCGCCGATGACTCTCGGTGAGAGGTCTCGCGCGTGGCACGCAACGATGCGGCTTTCCGGCGCAGATCCGTGCCGACGCCGCGTGTCCGTGGGCGCTGCCACCAGGGCCGGTCCCCGCTAGAATCCCCAGCGTTAGATCATTTCCAGGGGATCATCCGTATAACTTCCAGCAACGACACCGACGAAGCGCTGCTGCTCCGCTTTCAACGGCACGGGGATCGCCGCGCGTTCGACGTCGTCTACGAGCGATATCGCAAGTCCTTGCTGAGCTTCACGGTTGGCCTGTCGGGTAACCAGGCCGTGGCCGAGGAGGTCTCTCAGCAAGCCTGGCTGCAGCTGCTCGAGGCGACCGAGCGCGGCACCTTCACGCCGGGCGCGGGCGCTAGCTTCCGCGCCTATCTCTACACGATGGCGCGCAATCGCTACATAGATGACTACTGCCGCCGACCGCAGCCGGTGCGCAGCGAGAAGCTCGCCGGGGGGCAAGCACTTGAGGAGACGCTCGCGAGCGAGGATGCCGCCTTCGGTGGCGCCGCCGCCGAGCAGGGGCGTGCGCGCCTACTAGCGGCACTCGCCGAACTGCCGCTCGAGCAGCGCGAGGTCATCGCCATGTGGTCGGCGGGCATGTCGGCTGAAGAGGTGGCTAGCGCGACCGGAGCACCCCGCAATACGGTGCTGAGCCGTAAGCGCTACGCCCTGAAGAAACTCAAAGAGTCCCTGGGGACCACAGCGAGGTCACTACTCGATGGCTGAACAGCACGATGGCGAGCTGGACGACTGGGATGATGGCGATGAGTTCGCCTCCGTCCTGCAGGAGGCAGCGGACACCTCACGCCTTAGCGTGCAAGACACAGCGGTGGCGAGTGCCGCCGACGCAGCTGCCGGGCGCCTGCGCCCCACCGATCGCCGCGCCCTGGCGAGCTGGCCTATCGCCCTGGCCGCGGGCCTGGTGGCCGGCGCCGTGTTGTCGCCATTCTCTGCGCCCTCCGGAGGCCCCGCGAGCCCTATCCCGGGAGCCGGTCTCATCTTGCCAGCCGATGCCACTCGTTCTGCTGGCGGCGGGGTCGAGGTGGCCGTGGCCGAGGCGGATCCCGCCGTGTGGTACCGCTACATTCAGGAGCTCATCTACCGCGGCGACTTCGCCCTGGCGGAAGAGCACCTGCACGCCTTCAATCAGCTGCACCCGGACTATCGCTCCGATCGCTGAGGAACGCCCTCGTGACCCGTTCCACATGCGCTCAGCGCATTTCGCCCGCCTTGGCCCTCGTCTCGATCGCGTGCCTTGCCCTAGCGGGGCATGCACAACCGGGTGTGGACAACCCGCTGCACGCCGCGGCCAGCGAGGGCCTCGAACAGGGTAAGGCCCTGATCAGCGACGGCCAGTACAGCGACGCCATCGACGTCCTCTCCGGCGCCCTCGCGAACGCGCGTGACCCCCTTCTTCGCAGCGACATCCTCAATCGCCTCGCCTGGGCCCACGGCCTGCTCGGCGCGAGCAAGGAAGCGCTCCACCTCTACGACCAAGCCCGCCAGCTCCTGCCTCCCGATGATGTGGAGCGTGCCGCGCTGCTCGCCTACCGCGTGGGCCTTAGCCATCGCGACCTCGGCGAGTACGACCAAGCACGGGCAAAGCTAAAGCGGGCGTTAGCACTATACCGCGGCAACGGCGACAGGCGCGGCGAGACCACGGCCCTGGACGGCCTTGCCGGCATCGCTTTCTACCAGGCGGACTTCGCCGTCGCTGCGGATCTGTACGAGCAGGCTCTACGACGCATGCGCCAAAGCGAGGCGCCTCCGCGCGATATCTCCATAGGGCTCAACAACCTCGCCGGCGTCTACTACGAGCTCGGCGACATGGCGCGCGCGGAGATGCTCTACGGGGAAGCCGTGGCGATCCGCCGCAAGGTGCTGCCGCCAAAGCACCCGATGCTGCTCTCCGCACTGGTCAACCTCGGCTCGGTGTTCGAAGCCCAGGGTGATGCTGCCGGCGCTGCACAGCGCTACGAGGCGGCGACCGAGATCGCGGTAGGGGGTCCCGTAGAGCCCATCGCCCTCGATGCCCTCGGCCGAGCCCGGCGCATGCAGGGGCGCAGCGCGGTCGCTCTCGATCTGCACGAGCAGGCCCTCGCCCTGCGGCGCGAGCGCCTCGATCGCAACGACCCCTTCGTGGCCGAGTCCCTAAACAACATCGCCGAGGCTCAGCTCGATCTCGACTTACCCGAGCTAGCACGCCAGCAGTGGGTGGAGTCGCTACTGATCAGTGAGCGTGCCAACGAACCCCCGTTGATCATCGACGCCTACGACGGCCTCACGCGGGCGCTCGCGCGCCAGGGCCTAGGTCACGCAGCCGTGGTACTCGGTAAGCTGGCCGTGACGGAAGTGCAGGAGGTGCGCGACAAGCTCTACCCGCTGCCCGAAGATCTCGAACAGGGCTACACCTCTAGGCGCGAGCCCATCTACCGTTCCCTGAGCACCCTGCTGATCGACCTAGGACGCTTACCGGAGGCTTCCGCCGTACTCGACCTCGTGCGTAACGAGGAGCTGTACCAGTTCACGCGCGGCGGTTTGATCCAGCGCATGACCAACGCTCGCATCGCGCTTTCCGAGGCAGAGAGCGCCCTAGCGGAGCCGTTCCTCGACGCGCGCCGTGCCCTTCGCAACCCCCATGATGAGCGCGATAGCGAACGCCTCCAGCAGGCCTACGCCGAGGCTCTGGCCAAGCTCGTCGAGCGTCTCACCGCCGATCGCATAGGCCACGTGCCCGCACCGCCCACGACTGCGACGCCACCGACCGAACCGCCAGCCCGCAGCACAGCCAAGCTAACCTTCGTGCTCGATGCCAAACGTCTACGCGTCGTGGTGAACCTGTCGGACCATGCGTTTCAGCATCAGGTCTCCATCTCGGCTCGTGAGCTCAACAAGCGCGTGTTCGAGTACCGTCGCCAGATACGCGACCCGCACCAGGATCCGCGCCAGGCGGGCCAGGCGCTCTACCAGCTTCTCCTGGCGCCCGTGCTAGGTCAGCTGGAGAACCACGAGGTGACCCGCCTGCAGCTCTCGCTGGACGGCGCGCTGCGCTACGTACCGTTCACGGCCCTCTACGACGGGGAACGGTTTCTCATCGAACGCTACGCGATCGCGCGTACTTCCCACGGTGACGTGCCCGCCTCAGATCTCGAGTCTGCGCCGGCGCGCGCCGTGGCCTTCGGCGTGACCGAAGTGGATGAGGCCCTCGCCTTGCCGCCCCTGCCCTACGTGGAAGAGGAACTGGAGACCATCATACGGCGGGACCAGACGGACCCCGACGGCACGATGCCCGGTGAGATCTACCTGAACGAACGCTTCTCCCTGGGCGCGCTCACGCGGGCCACCGACCAACGCGTGCCAAACCTGCACATCGCCAGTCATTTCGTCTTCAGCCCTGGCCGGGTCAGTGACTCCTACATGCTGATCGGCAACAGCGAGCGGATCACCCTACCGGAGTTCGCCGAGCTGGACTTCTCTGGCGTCGACTGGCTAGCGTTGTCGGCGTGCGAGACCGCCCTCGGTGCCGCTGCCCAAGGCCGCGGCATCGAGATTGCCAGCCTCGGGGCCCTGGCCAGGGCCCGTGGCGCCAACGCCGTGTTGGCCTCCCTGTGGCGCGTGTCCGACCGAGCGACCTCCACCTTCATGCGTCGGCTCTACCAAGAGCGCGCCAGGGGCGAGGCGGGTGCCGCCGCCCTGCGTACGGCTCAGCTTGACGCGATCTACGGCGATCGCCCGATCGGTGCAGCCACACGGCGCTTTGATGACCCACGCGCTCCCTACGCCCATCCGTACTTCTGGGCCGCCTTCGTGGTTATGACGCACTAGCTAGCTAGTGTCCTGAGTTAGAAGTTCGTTGATGACTTCGCGGCACGTTTTCGCCCCTGAACACGTTGCTCCTCCTCCCGTGGGACCTGCCACGCTCGTCCTCGCGCCGCGCTCACGCACAAAAACTCGCGTGCGAATTCATCAACGAACTTCCAACTCAGGACACTAGCACCCCCGCCGCCGCTGGCCCGTAGATCACTTTTTTCTCATCTCCCGTATCACTCCTGCAGGCGCCTGAACCGGCGTTCCTCTGCGTCGATCACGCGTTAGGGAAGAGACGATCATGATGATGCGGCACACGACTGGGCACTTGGCGCGCCTGCTGCTACTGGTGACGGCGGCCGCCGCGCTAAGTGCCTGCGGCGGCGATGGCGGCAGCGCCAACCCCGCCAACGCGAACGTCGCCAACAACCAGCAGGCCGATGCTGGTGGTGGCACAGCTCCCTCCAACAAGGCGCGTTTCACCTTCGATTGCGACCTCCAGGGCATCCACGGCGTGCTGACCCTCGATGTGGAGATCCTCAACAACGCCGGGGTCGTCTTCGGCCCAGGCCCCAACCCAGACATCACGGCAGTGATCGGCACTGGTGATGTCACTGTCTTCACCTCTGGGGAGTTGGTGTCGTCCGCCGCCTCTTACATCTTTACCGGTGAGAATCAGTTTGCGGACTTCACCAAAGTCACCGGCACCATCGAGCGCTTCCTGGTCGAATGGGTAGAGCAGTCGGACGGGCTTACGCTAGTCATTAATCCCTTCGGCCCGGGCACCACGCGCCAAGACTGCCTGCTCACCGGCAGCGCCTTCCTATAGCCATCTGAAGCTACCGCAGTGTTGAGAACCACCCTATTAGCCGCAGCGATCGCATCCATCTTGGTCACTACTGGCCTCGCCCACCTGCGAGGTGAAGCGGCTCAAGCCAACGATCGCCTCGAATCGCTGGCGCGCGCTCTCGACGCCCAACGCTATGCGATTCGAGAGATGGAGCACCATCTCGCGCAGGAAATCGAAGCGCGCCGACAGCTTGCGAATGCGTTGCGGCCGCTGGCCGAGCACACGGCGCCGCAAGCCCCGACGGAGCTGAGCACCGTCGCAGCGCGCAATGTCCCGCCGCGCGCGCAGACCGCGCCCTTGGCGGCTGCTGAGGCGGAGCAAATTCATGACTCGCTGGCGCAGATCTCAGCGGACCGCGCCATGCAGACCTGGCAACGACGCCGGGAGGCCTTCCTCGCCTCGCCGGCGGGATTCCGTCTGGAAGTGCTCAATCCCCTGCGCGCCGAGCTGGGCGATGAGATGTACGAGCGTTACCTAGGCTCCCTCGGGCGTAGCACCTCGGTACTCGTAGGCTCCGTCGGCGAAGGTAGCGACGCCGTCGCGGCCGGGCTTCAGGGAGGTGATCGAGTCACCCACTACGACGGTCAACGCGTGTTCCACCTCCACGAGCTCCGCGCCCTCAGCGTGCAAGGTGAGCGCGGGGAGTACATCCATGTGCAGGTGTTGCGCGAGGGCGAACTCGTCTACCTCCTCCTCCCCCGCGGACCGCTCGGCACCTCGCCCGTCAACACCTTAGGCTGAGAGAGCCTCAGTAGCGCAGCTGCACCCGCAGCTGCAGCTGCGATTCATTGCGCTGCCTCGCCAGACCGGTAAACGCCCAACCTGGGCGTTCGGTACGGATGCGCAGCCATTCTGCTGCCAGATGCGTGTGCGGCGTGAAGGACCAGCGATAGGCCAGCGTGAGGCCATGCCCGCGCTCGTTGTTGTCATCCTCCATTAGGGCGTCTCGGTCGACCACCCGAAAGCGTTCGATACGCGCCGTCAGCGTTTGCTGCGCAGTGACGCGTGAAAGTTGGATGTACTGGCTCGCGAACTTCGCGTCGACCGCACGGCGTTGCCCGTCAATGCGTGATCCCATCCGAGTGGAGCCACGCAACCATTGGGCCAAGAGCTCAAACTTACCCAGTAGGCGCTGCCGTACGCCCACATGATGTAGCCGCGTGCGCCACCCGTACTGACCGCGCTCGATCGCCTCAGGTTGGGCGCGATTGTCAAAGTAGCCTGCGCGCCAAAGGGACGCGCCGCGCTTGTAGTCCGCCGCGAGGGAGACGCCCGGGCGCCCGTCCACTTCGCGGAACGGTGCGTGGTAAGGGGCCTGGCGATCGAATCTCTCCCCCGGTTGAGTGAGGGGCAGCGGCGCTAGGGGAAGGCGATCGAACAGGGTGGATTGACGGTCGTGGATCGACCAACCTCGCCAGGCGATCAAGGCCCCGGTCGGATCATTGTTGACGAAGACAGATGGCGCGAGCGAGACCACACCCTCGCCGCCCAGTGCGCTGACGCGCGTACTCAACTGCCACTCGGCGCCGACGGTGCGCAGCTCCTCCCCCACCCCGGCGCCGATCGCCGAGGGGTTGAGGGAGTACTTGCTGCTCCAGCCGACCTGCGAGTGCTCCAGGGAGATGCGGGGGTAGAACGCGCCGACCGTGAGCCGATGGCGTACGCGGCTTCGGGGCACGGGTCGCCAACGCAAGAACAGCTGGGTTAGGCCCGTCTCGCGCGAGGTGCCATCGTTGCCGAACTCCGCCGCTGCCACCAGGCTCAAGGTGTCGCCAAGCGGTTGGCGCAGCTGGGCGAAGGCGCGGACGGGCAGATCACCGTTGAAGCGGCGCAGCTTGCCCGCGTTGCCATCGGTCCACGCTAGATGACCGGACACGCTCGCCAGGCCCAGATCGAGGCCTAGGGCCAGGCGCTCGGGATCACCCCGCCCTTGCCCGAGCGCCACCCCTGAAAGCCACAGGACAACAAGGCCGACCGCTGCGTAGCGCGCGCTCGGCATCAGTACTCATCGTCGCCCGCAGACCAGGCGCTTTGGCGATGGGGGCGTTTGAGCGCTTTGTCGAGGCGCACTTCGAGTGCTGCTCCACTCGCGATCGTTTTTGTAAGGTACCCCTTCGCGCCACGAAATCTTGGACTCCAAAACGTGACCTCGGCGGGGAACTGCCAATCGCCGTAGGCCAAGGTCGCATGCCCTTGGGCGTCGGTCTTGGCGAAGACCTCCGTATCCAAGACCACGATGTAGGCCAGCATGTCGTCGTGGATGTTGCAACCGATGGTCACGAGGCCCTCGTGTTCGAAGGTCACTGGCGCCAGTGGAGCCCCTTTGTACAGCGGAAGCTTGAACTGGTTCGGGCGCGAAAAGGAGTAAACGTGATGGGCGACGATATCGCTGTTCGGAAAGTGCACCTGCGTTCCGCGCGATACGACGAGAACGTGAGGATCGAAGCGTCGATCTACCTGATCCAGAATGGCCGATCTCGTTTGGGAGGAGTTGCCGGCGGCCGCTGCATGCTGGGCGTAGACCACAACGTCGGACACGGGGTTGCCCTGTCGATCGAGCACGGTCACGCTGAGCGTCCCAGCGCTGGCGAGAAGTGGCCACAACACCAGCAGCAGCCCGCCGATCGGACCGATCTGCAGCTGACCTCTACCACCCATTAGCACCACTCCCTCAGTTTCCCGACCTCCCTATCGACGGGAACGCCCACGCCCTTGAGGTAATCGCCGGCGCGCGTCGCTCGCTAGCACCAAACTGTGAGCTGGGACGTGTCCGGTCAACGCGCCAACTCGCACAGTAGGCGTTGGGAGTCGCCGAGCGCTCGATCGGCTACCCCTTGTGCCCGGCCCAGCCTTGGAACATCCCTCATGCCCTGGCGTCTGAGTTTTCTGCAGAAGCTCCTGCTGTTGACCATCGCTCCTCTGGCGATGGCGCAGACCATCACAATGTTCCTGGTTACGAGCACCGCAGAGCGAGAGGTGCTTGCCGACGCTAAGCGCGATCTTGGCGTGGGTGGCGAAGTGGTCGGACAGTTCCTGCGCTCACGTCAGAGCGATATCTCTCGAACCGTAGAAGTGCTTTCGTCGGACTTCGCCCTGCGAGAGGTGTTGGCCACCGCCGACGCCCCCTCCATACGCTCCGCGCTCGACAACCACGCCCAGCGAATCGGCGCCGACTTCGGGGCCTTCATCGCCTTAGATCAGGGCACGCCCGTCAGCACTCGTGAGGCGCTGATGCCAGTGATCAGCGAAGGCGCTAGCAGACGCGAGCAGACCTCCGTGTCGGTACAGCAGCTAGGCGACACGAGCTTTCAGATTGTCGCTGCGCCCGTACGCGCGCCGACGACAATCGGCCATCTAACCTTCGGGTTTCGCATCGATCAACGCCTGACCGACAAACTGCAGTCGCTGACAGGCGTGAACGTGACCGTGGCGCAAGCGGCAGGCGCTGAATATCGCTCAATTGCAGCGAGCACGATCGATGACATCGTTCCCCGAGCCATCCTACGTATTGCTGCACCGAGCGATACCGCCAGCATGGTCAAGGTCGTTGGCGAGGGGCGCGATCGCACGCTGGTGGCCAGCCTGCCCCTCGTCGCCGGGCAGGCCGACGCTACGCTCTTGCTGTACCAGCAAACGGCACGAGCAATGGCACCCTACCACTCCGCGGAGCGCACGCTGCTGAGCGTGGGATTTGGACTGCTGGGCCTGGTAGCACTCGTTAGCGCGTGGCTCGCATCCACCTTCTCGGGACGCCTTTCGTCGCTCACCACGGCGGCGGAACGGGTCGCCAGAGGCGACTACGAGGCGACGCTGCACGTTCGTTCCGATGACGAACTGGCACGGCTCGCCAGCAGCTTCTCTCGCATGCAGAGCGCCATCGCGGACCGCGAGGCACAGATCCGCCACCACGCCACCCACGACCCGCTCACGGATCTGCCCAACCAACGCGGCCTCCTGGAGGCGATCAACACCTTCACGACCGATCCTTCAGCGGGCTGTGGGCTGCTGTCGGTCACTCTGGCGCGGATGGACAACATCGCGTCCAGTCTCGGCCAAACCCACGCCAATACTCTCCTTTGCAACACGGCCAAGCTGTTGCAAGCCTATGCGCCGGAAGACTCCTTCGTCGCTCACACGGGCACCGATGAGTTCGCGCTCCTACTCCCGGGCGCAGATGTGACGACGGCCACCGCAGTGGCGACGGCGCTAGACCAGCGATTGGGCGCTGGCGTGCCGTTCGAGGCGACGCAGATGCCCATGCATGCGCACATAGGTGTGGCCGCATTTCCCTCGCACGGCGAGGACGCCGACACCCTGCTCCGCAGCGCTTTGGTGGCGCGAGCTGATGCACTGACGTCGAACAAATCGGTGAGCGAGTATCGCTGCGGACGCCAGGATCACTTCACCCGACGCCTGCAGGTGATCAACGACCTGCCGCGAGCACTTGCGCAAGGGGAGATTCAGGTCTACTACCAACCGAAGATCGACCTGCGCAAAGGAGCCCTCGGTGGCGCCGAAGCACTCGCCCGCTGGATCCACCCGACGCTCGGCTTCCTGGCACCCGACGAGTTCATCGGCGCGGCGGAAGAATCAGGCGCAATCGTTCACCTAACGCGCTATATGATCGAGGCGGTGATCGCCGATCTCGCCGAATGGAAACGTCCGTATCCGCACCTTCGCGTGGCGGTCAATCTATCCACTCAAGATGTGACCGAAGGTCTCCCAGAGTTCGTCGCCTCGACCCTGCGTGAACACGGCGTCGATGGCAGCGCCCTAGCGCTCGAAGTCACCGAGAGTTCGGTAATGGAGGACATCACCCTTGCCCGCACCGTGCTGCAAGCATTGCAAGCCTTGTCCGTGCATGTCGCCATCGATGACTTCGGCACTGGGCACTCGTCCCTAGCGCACCTGAAAGCCCTGCCGCTGGATGAGCTGAAGATCGACCAAGCCTTCGTCCGAGAGCTCGCCAGCAATCCACAGGATGAGCTGATCGTCCGAACGACCATCGACCTTGCGCATAGCATGAATCTGCTCGTCGTGGCCGAGGGCGTGGAAGATGAATACAGCGTGAGAACACTAGCCGGCCTCGACTGCGACTACGTCCAAGGCTATTTCTTCAGCAAGCCCGTACCCCGCCAAGACTTCGAACGATGGGCCGATGCCTTCGAACCAATCGATCTGCAGGAGCGGCGGCGAGACGCCCGCCCCTTCTCCACCGCCGGCTGAGGATGCTCCACTCAGCGCACGAGCCTAGTTTGCGGGAAGGTGGCATGCCAACCGAACCAGAACGCTCGATGATAGGGCAAGCGATCGAGCGTCCGTCCGTCTTGCGACAGTAGCTGCTCCTCCTCCACTCGCCAAGCAACACCTGTCGAGTCGGTGGCAATGCGGTCACCATCGTAGGCCACGAACGACACATCCTGCGGGTTGTAGACTCGGTTGGCGCCCGAGTGGTCCGTGAACACGAGGACGTCCTGAAAGCCCACCCGATCCGTGTAGATCGGATGCTGGCGAAGGTACGCCGTGTCGATCGCCAGCTGATCATCGGGCGCACCAGGGAGTCGCAGCGCGAGCACTTCCTGCTTATTCTGCAAGCGATCGTCAGCGAAAGGTGTGTTGAACATCAGCACATCCGTGCCGAAGTATTGTCGGTACGCAGCGCCCTCCGCGTAGTCGCGCCTATGCCCCGTGTCCAGCGACAGCACGCTGGTGTCCGGATGACGGGCCTGCCACGCGCCCCAGGTCGTCGTCACCACCGAGAGGTGCTCCAGCTTGATGCCCTTGCCCACGAGCGGCCCCAGGACCGGCTCGCCCAGGATCGTGTTCCAGAGAGACTGGGTGGCCTGGTCGTACATGAGCTTGTTGGATCGGTACAGGAAGCCGGAAGTCCCCAGGCGATGGCCCGCGGTCTTGTAGGGAATCACCGTGCCGCAGAGCGTGCAGTAGACACCCGCTACGTCCACGCCGCCCACCGTGTCCGTGAACATCTCGTGCCAAGCTAAGATCCGCTTTGGGTAAGCGCGCGCATCGCCGTTGATCTCGATGCCGAACACGATGTTGTCCGCGTCGAGGTAGGTCGCATCCGCCGCCGCCACCATCTGCGGGTCGCGCAGCGGTGGGATCCCATCCTGCACGACGCCGCCCCAGCGGATCTCGTCGAGGCGAATGCGCGCCGTGTCCTGGCGACCGCGGAAGTAGGTGCGAAACTTAGGGTCGATATGCCGGTACAACTCTGCCTTGAAGTCGGCGTAGTCGGCCGTAAGCTCGCCCCCATCCGGCGCGTTCCACCACCATTGGTACCAGCCGTTCATATCGTAGCCGAAGTTCTCGCCAGAGCGTTGCGCCAGGCGCTCGAAAATCACGGCGGCGACGCGGCCATTAGCGAAACGGGCGAGCTCCAGCAGAATCGGCGTGTAGCCTGGGTGCCAAACCTGCTCGAGATCGTCGAGGTAGGCGTGCGTGTCTTGCGGCGTGAAACGCGTGAGCACCTCCAGGTAGGTGCCGACGGCCGATGGGGCGTTCGACTCGCCTTGCGGCGAGGGAGTTGCCGTCGAGATCGCCGCTATGGTCGCCAGCACACCGAGCAGCACGGCCAGCAGGAGACGGTGGGTCATGCGCTTCTCCGCACAGATGGGTATGCGAGGAGCTTGCGGCAAAGTTCTCACGTGCATATCTCGCAGCGTGGGCGGGCGAGAAGCGTCCTCCTAGGCCTAAGTGCGCGCGAGAAAGCCACTCAGGCGCTCGAGCCCCTCGCGCAGAATCTGCTGCCCGTTGGCGTAGCCGAAGCGCAGGTAGCCTTCCATGGCGAGGGCCGACCCGGGCGTAAGCATGACGCCGGTGTCCTCGAGAAGCTCAATGCAGAAGTCACGGGACGACTTGTCCGTATCCACTTTGACTAGCGCCGTGGTGCCGGACGACGGGCGCACCCAGGACAGGCTAGCTTGACCGTCGAGCCAGTCCGCCAGCACGGCCAAATTTCCGCGGGTGATGGCGCGCGAGCGGCCGAGCACCTGGGCGTGGTGCTCCACCGCTAGGGTGGCAAAGTAGTCATCGATCATGCTCACGCTGATCGTGTCGTAGTCGCGGTGAATCATCACCGCCTCAAGCACTTGCGACGGTGCCGTCACCCAACCCAAGCGTAAGCCGGCGAGAGAGAACGCCTTCGACATGCCACCGGTGGAAATCCCCCGCTCGTAGAGGTCGGCCATCGACGCGGTCGCGCCCTCTCCTTCCTGGTCCGTGCCCCGATACACCTCATCGCACAGCACCCAGGCGCCCGCCTTGCGGGCGATGGCTGCGATCTCCTCCAGCATCTCGCGAGGAATCAGCGCACCGGTCGGGTTGTTGGGGTTGGTCAGGGCGATCAGGCGCGCACCTGGGGCGGCTAGCTCGCCCAGGCGATCGAGGTCTGGTAGCCAGCGATCTGCCTCGCGAAGCCATAGGTGGTGGACTTCGGCCCCGAGGCTTGCGGGAATGGAGTAGTGCTGCTGATAGGTGGGAACCACGGCGATCACCCGGTCACCCGCCTCCACCAGGGCTCGGTGCACCAGCATGTTGGCGCCGATCGTGCCGTGAGTGATGACGACGTTGCGCGCCTGCTGGCTGGTGTAGAGCCCGGCGATCGCCTCGCGAAGGCGCTCAGATCCCTCGATGGCGCCGTAGGTCATCTTCATATCGAGCAGAGGGTTGAGCGCCCCCTCGCCCTGCCCCACGAGCTGGAGCAGCTGCCCGATAGTCATGCTCTCGACGCACGTTTCGGCGAGGTTCAACGCGCACTTCGTCTCCCACTCGTTCATCCAGATTTCTACGCCGAAGGGTTCGATGTGCATAGTCGTTTACCGCGCGATGAGGAGGTTGGTCGCTGCACCTATGCTACTGCCTGAGCCTGGACCTGAGAAACGGCCTGACGCACCCTCGCCAGCGCGCTGCAGATCTGCTCGCCCACACATGGGAGTACTTGCGCGCAGGCTACCCAGTCAGTCGCAATTCTGGGATCGCTCGTGTAGCGTCCGGCGACCATGAAGCTCCTGACCATCTCCACCCTGTACCCGAACAACGAGCAGCCCTCGCACGGTGTGTTCGTGGAGAACCGCTTGCGCCACATGCTGACGAGCGGCGAGGTGGAGGCGAGGGTCGTGGCACCGGTTCCGTGGTTCCCGAGCACTCATCCACGCTTCGGTACCTACGCCGCCCACGCCCGGGTCATGGCCGCGGAGACGCGCCACGGAGTGAGGATCACCCACCCGCGCTACGCCTTGCTGCCCAAGGTGGGCATGCACTCAGCGCCCCTATTCATGTATTGGAGCCTCGCCAAGCACGTACGCAAGCTGATGCGAGAGGGGCTCGAGTTCGATCTCATCGACGGGCACTACTTCTACCCCGACGGGGTCGCTATCGCCATGCTGGCAAGGGCCCTGGGCAAGCCCTTCGTGGTGACTGCCCGCGGCACGGACATCTCCTTGATCCCCCGATACACCCTGCCGCGCAGGATGATCCGCTGGACCGCCAACTCGGCGTCGGCCTGCATCACCGTGTGCCAGGCACTCAACGATAGTCTGGTGGAGCTAGGCGTGTCCGCCGATCACGTGCACACCCTGCGCAACGGCGTCGATCTGTCCCAGTTTCAACCGGTCGACGATCGCGATGGCGCGCGGCAGGAACTCGGGGTGGCGGGCAAGGTTCTGCTCACAGTGGGGCACCTGATCGAGCGCAAGGGCAACCACCTGGTGCTCGAGGCCATGCCCGAGCTGCCCGACATGACCCTGCTGCTCGCCGGGGATGGCCCGGAGCGCAGTCGCCTGGAAGCGCAGGCGAGGGCCTTGGGCGTAGCAGACCGAACCCAATTCCTGGGTCGCGTGGCGCACGATGAGCTGCGCAGGCTCTACGCTGCCGCGGACGCGTTGATCCTCGCCTCCTCGCGTGAGGGCTGGGCGAACGTGTTACTAGAAGCGATGGCTTGCGGCACGCCGGTGGCGGCAACCTCCATCTGGGGCACGCCCGAGGTGGTGGCCGAAGCGGCGGCTGGCCGGCTGATTCCCGAACGCAGCGGGGACTCCATCGCGCAGACCGTGCGCGAACTGCTGGCAGATCCCCCCGAGCGAGCACAAACGCGCGCCTACGCTGAGCGATTCTCCTGGGATGACACGACCGCCGGCCAGCTCGACCTGTTCCGCGCTATCCTCGCCGGCGAGAGGACCGCCCGCACCTAGGAGCGGGCGTTAGCCAGCTGAGCGCACCCATGCCCTAGCAGGCTTCACGGCACCGGCAACCGCCGCGAGTACCAGAGCAGCACACCCCCCGCCAACACCAGCACGGTTGCGAGCGACCAACCGATCATGCGATCCCCGCGCAGGCGAGCTTGCGCGTACTCGAAGGACACGAATAGCTCGCCGTCGATCGTCAGCTCCCACGCGTAGTTGCGCTCATCGACCAGGCAGGCGATCGCCCCTTTCGAGGCCAGGAGCTGATCGACCAGCACGCGGCTTCGACCCAAGCGCGCGGAGTAGCGAACGGGCGGAGGCTTCTCATCCAGTACGAACTGAACCCAACGCCCCGAGCGCTCCACGACGCCGAGCTCGCCCCGCACGTAGCGCAGGTCATCGCGCGTGCCGAGCTGGGTGGCGAACATGACGAATACGAGGGGCGCCAAGAGTAGGGAGATCGCGCCTGCCCACTTGGCCTCGCGCCTAAGGCCGCTCCAAACCTGCGCCTGACTCTGCGCCTTCACCTGCTCACCACTCGCTCCGACAGCAGCGATCAGTCTACGCGAAGGAGTGCCGATCAGGGGTCGGGACCTGAGTGCGCCGCAAGTGGTGCCCCGCCTGCGTCTTCCCTGGTGAACGGCCATCCGAGAGCAAACAGCTCGCAACTTGCCAGACGCAGCCTAAACTTGAGCTATTTGCTTGAGGAGTTTCCTATGAACACCTTGGTTCGCGTCGCAAGTCTTCTAGCCTTAGCTACACGCGCCGCAGTCGGCGGCGAACTCGTCGTCTCCGTGGAGGGGTTCAAAGGCCCCGAAGCCGTGCGCTACGACCCCGATCAGGACGTCTACTTCGTCGCCAACTTCAACGGCGACGTGGACGGCGACAGCAACGGTTTCGTCTCCAAGGTTTCCCCGGGCGGTGAGATCCTCGAGCTCGAATTCATGACCGGCACCCAACGGTACCCCTTTCACGCCGGCCGCGGCATGCTCATCACCGGCGCCAGCCTGTGGGTAGCTGATGCGCAAGGTGTCCACGAGTTCGACAGGCGCACGGGCAAGCACCTGAGCTTCGTCTCCCTGGCGGCCTTTGAGCCCGGGTTCCCAAACGACATCGCCGAAGGGGATGACGGCGCCCTCTACGTCACCGATACGGGCACCTCCGTCCTCTACCGAATCATCGACGGCGAGGCGATGATCGCGGCGCAAACCCCGTTTCGCGCCAACGGCATCACCCGTGCCCCACGCGCGGACCGCTTCCTGCTCGCCCCTTGGAGCGGCGCCGATCACCTAGCTGCCTGGCAACCCGGCAGCGAGGGCTTCTCCACGGTGGCTACCTTAAAGGGCGGCGGCAACTTCGATGGCCTGGAAGTGGTGGACGGCAGGATCTACGTCGCGAGCCAGCAGGATGAGAGCCTGCATGTGATCTCCAAGGGAGTGGACAGGATGACCATCGCTCTGGCGGGCAAGCCGGCAGACCTGGGCGTTGACACCAAGCGCAAGCGCTTGATCGTGCCCTACGTCGCGCTGAATCGAATCGACGTCCTCACCATCAATCCTTGAGGGGGTCCACCGGTGTTTGTCGCGTCAGCGATCCAGCTCGCGCTTGAGCCAAGCCTTGGCAAAGCGTCAGTCTCGGTCGATGGTGCTCGTCGACAGGCCCGTCACCTGAGCCATCTCGGCGAAGGTGAGACCCGCGAAGATGTTCAGCTCCACTAGCTCCGCGTGGCGTTCGTCGATCAGGCCCAAGCGCGTGATGGCCGCGTCGAGATCCTGTAGCCGAACGTCCCCATCGGGGGGGGGGGAGATGAGGGCCTCATCGAGCGCGAGTGCCACCTGACCGCCGCCGCGCTTTTGCGCGTTGCGCGCCTCGCCGAAGGTCGAAGGAATACGCCGCATCATGCGCGCAGCGGGGCGACGCGATACGGCGTCCGAGGAGAGGTGACATGAGCGTCTTGCTCCTGGCGAATAATTGAAGATCTCCCCTAGCTAGTGTCCTGAGTTGGAAGTTCGTTGATGAGTTCGCACGCGAGTTTCTGTCCCTGAGCGCGGCGCGACGACGAGCGTGGCAGGTTCCACGGGAGGAGGAGCAACGTGTTCAGGCGCGAAAAGGTGCCGCGAAGCCATCAACGAACTTCTAACTCAGGACACTAGAGAAGCCAGAACGATCGAACAACTTGCCCAAAGTCACCCATGGATCGAAAGAAATTCGCCAATTAAAAGCTTTAGGAAGAATGAGGGCCGTTTACGTGGTTAGGGGGCGCGACGCCAGCGCAGAGGACTGCCCCGATTAGAGCTGCGCCTCTAAAGCTCCAGGCTGGCGCCTTGGGCACTGAGCGAATTGCCAACCGCGACTTCTGGTACCGCTAAATCCCTGTCGTCGGCCCGCGAGCACCTTGTGAACCAGGTCACACCCCGACCGGGGCAAGGGCCCCTAGGATTCACGCTCCGACGGCAGGGGCCATGGCCGACCTCCCGCGATCGTGGCAGCACGCCGCTCATGCACAGCGAGACGAGGGCCACCTGGCCAATGACACGACTCCCCCCGAGCACGACCGCGATGATCGTTGACGACGACCTGATCGACCAGCAGTGGGCGCAGCGAACTCTCGAGAGCTCAGGGCTCATCGACCGGGTGATCTGCTTTCTCTATCCCGACGAAGCGCTGGATTTTCTCCGACGCAAACAGCGCCCGGCGATAGACGTCACCTTCCTCAACCTCAATATGCCCCGCCTAAACGGCATCGACTTCCTCGAGGTAGTTACCCAGGAGCTGGGGGCCGGCTGCCTCGGTAGCGTCACGATACTCGCCACCGCGCTATCGCACGCGGATGCGGCCCGAGCGTTCGCTTGCTCCGTGGTGGAGCACGTCATCACCAAGCCCCTAAGGCCAGAGGATATCGTCCTAGTGTGCGAGCCGGAAACCTGGAGGCAGTCAAACGCTCCTCTGCAACTACCAACTTACCTCAAGGCAAATCGATTAGACTTTCGAATGCACTAGCCTGTTTTCTTTACGACTCGGCGGATGGGGCGATAGGCGAGCACACTGCTGGCTGAGGTAGCGGCGGAGTTCCTCACGCGGCATTGGCTTGGCATAGAAGTATCCCTGGCCGTACTGGCAGCGCATCTCCTTCAAGATCGCCTCGTCTGAAGCTTCCTCGATGCCCTCTGCCACCACGTCGATGCCGATGATCCCGCCCACAGCGACGATCGTCTGCGCAAGCTCCTTGCGCACGCTACGCGAGGCGAGGCCGCGGACGAAGCTCTTGTCGATCTTCAGCAGATCGAAGCGAAAGCGGTCCAGGTACGACAGCGATGAGTACCCCGTGCCAAAGTCATCCAGGGCGATGCGCACGCCGAGAGCACGCAAAGCGGCGAAGCGCTCACGTACGGCGCTTTGGTCCGCCAATAGCATACTCTCGGTCAATTCCATGGTGAGCGCTGAGGGCGGCAGAGCAGCCTCTCGCAGCACTCGATCGAGACGGTCGAGCAGATCGGACTCTAGGAAATGACGTGCGGAGAAGTTCACGCTCACGCGCATCTGCGGCCACTGCTCTCTAGCCACACATACTGTATCGATCGCCTGCCTCAGTACGGCCTCGCCGATCCTGACGATGAGATCCGATTGCTCTGCCACCTCGATGAACTGCCCGGGCGGCACGACCCGGCCCTCGTCGGTCTCCCAACGGGCGAGCGCTTCAAGCGCCACCGGCTGGCCAGTCTCCAGATCGACAATGGGCTGGTAGTAGGCCTTGATTTCATCACTCGCAATCGCCAGCGCTAGATCACGCTGCGTCTCAATGCGCTGGATGACCTCGCGTTGCATCGACTCGGTGAACAGCGCGATCTGGTTCTTACCCCGCGCCTTGGCCTGGTACATCGCCAGATCTGCGTGGCGCAGCACGTCGGAATGCTCATGCCCGGGTGCGGTCACTACCACGCCCACACTGGCGCTAGGCACGAATGACGCGCCGGCGATGTCCAACTGCAAGCAGAGGGTCTCGAGCATTCGCTGCAGGGCTCGCTCCGCGTCCCGGGCGCCGCTAACTTCGGCCAAGATGATGGCGAACTCATCGCCGCCGAGGCGACAGGCGATGTCACCCGGGCGCACGCTGCGCTGGATGCGATCGGCAACGCAGCACAGGAACTCATCGCCAGCCGCGTGACCGTGAAGGTCGTTCACTGACTTGAAATCATCCATGTCAATCAAGGCCACGGCTAGCGGCTCGCGGCTGCGCATGAGCAGGCGGTCTAAGGTCCGCATGAACTGGGCTCGATTGGCGAGGCCGGTGAGGGGGTCGTGGCTCGCTTGGTACTCGATGCGCGACTCTGCTGCACGCCGCTCCGTTACATCTTCGAGGAACGCGGTGACCAGCTCCCGCTCGCCCTGCCTAACCCGTGAGGTCGAGACGTTGCAGGTAAGGCTCACGCCGTCGCGTCGATGCAGGACGATGTCCCCGCTGGTGATGGTCGAGAGCGTCGTGGCTGCGGCTTTGACGCAGAGGAAATCCAGCGGCTTGCCGACAAGTTGCTCGCGACGGTAAGCGAACATTCGCTCGGCCGCTCGGTTGGCGAACACGATGCGATGATCCTGATCGGCCATCAACACCGCCTCCAGGGCGTGCTCAAGGGTCTGCAAGAGCAACACCTGTTCCGCCCGCTCCTCGGTGACATCTCTGCCAACGATCATTGCGCTGCGCCGCGCATCACCCGAAACACGCAGGTCTAGGGTGTGCAACACTCCCTCGAGCTCGATCGCGTGCGTGAGCGAAGTCACCGCACCCTCGCGCGCGCGCTGACTCTTGGGCAACATGCGTGCTAACCAGCTGGGCATCGTAGAAAGGCACGCGCCGATCGAAATTTCTTTCTCCAACGGCGCTAGGCTATCTTTATTAATAGCAAGATCGGTAATGCAGCCATTCTCCATGCGAACCCGAAGGTCCGCGGCCAGGGCCAAGCCTCGATTGAGCTCCTGCTCCAGTCTAGCGAGACGGCGAGTTTCCTCCAGCGTACGCTGGAGGCGCTCACTTAGCGCCAGCTGCTCTCGCGCCTGCACGGCGCGCGCGTGGGTCATGAACAAGAAGTCGAAGGAGGCCTCGTGCGGAGCGAAGTCCGATTCCGCGAGCCCGAGCGACAGCAGACCCTCCACCTCTTCAAACCATGGAGTGACTAGCAGCGCGAGGCGGTCGTGGGCCAGCGGATGCACCTGGCCGCGAAGTCGTGCGCTCGTGTCTTTCAGCGGATACTCAAGCCGCTCGCCCGCCATCTCTCGGATCGCGGCAAAGCTGAGGGCCGGCCCGTCAGCCGGAGGATCGATCAGCTGGACGAGCGACCGACCAATGAGAGGCTCCCCAAACAGCTTCGGCGCAGAGCTGCCGCAGCCCCGCACCACGAGCGCGCTATCCACCTCGAGGTGGAAAGGAAACAGGGTAACGAAGGCGTGCGCTAGCGCGTCGGCGCTCACTCAAACACCTAGAGAGTGAGACGAAAGACGGCCGAGTTTTTCGCTTCGCTCACCTCGACGCACGTGATTGCCACCGCCACGTCGAAGCGCTCCGCGAGCCCGCCGAGTAGCCCTTCGACCATCGGAGCCAACCCCTCCCGCTCGGAGAAGTAGGACACCTCGTAAGTGAAATCACTGAGCTGAGTACAGGTGAACTTCGGCGGCTTCAGCCCCATCATCGAGTTTTTGAGGCGCCCGTGCATGGCGTCCAGGTTCTTCAGAAACTCAGGCAGGGTGGCTCCGGAGAGGGACATCAGCGGACCGTAGCCCTCCTGGCCCGTGAACAGCACCCAGTGCCGACCGAAGCCACGCATAATGTCGTCGGGTGTGGTCTCCAACACCTCGGCAGCTGCCCCGATCAGGCGCACGGAGACGGCGTCGTCATAATCCTGCATGCTAAGGAAATCGTCTTCGGCCCACTCGGCCTTGGCTCGAATGCGCTGCCATACGGCGTCACCGCCGTTGGTAAGGGCGTAGTCGCGGATCCCTTTGTTGACCAATCCGTACATCACCGACTCCCGAGGTTCCTCCCTCGAGAGTCGGCAGTGGTGCTACAAGATTGAGGCTCTATGCCTTGGAGTTGGAACAGTGTCCGTCGTTATGCCAAGTCGAAGCACCCGTGCGACACTCGCCGCCTTGGCGAAAGCGAAACGAAAAGCGGCGGGCCCTTAGGCCCCCCTCTTGCGCGTGGCCGTCGCTCAGCTCGCCTTGCTCTCGATGAGCTCAGCCGCCATGGTCTTGCCCCGGGCGGCGGCATCCAAGAACTCCTCCTGCTGATCGAAGTTCATGTAGTTGTAGATCTCCGGCGCCATGGAGTCGATCTTGCCCGCGTACTCTAGGTACTCGTCCTTCTCGGGAATCCGCCCGAGGATAGAACAGATCGCTGCCAGCTCCGCGGAAGCAAGGAAAACGTTGGCGCCCTGACCGAGACGATTGGGAAAGTTCCGCGTGGAGGTGGAGACACACGTTGAGCCCGCCGCGATCCGCGCCTGATTGCCCATGCACAGAGAGCAGCCAGGCATCTCCGTTCGCGCGCCGGCCTGGGCGTAAGTGTTGTAGAAGCCCTCCTCCATGAGCTGGTGCTCGTCCATCTTGGTTGGCGGTGCCATCCACAGGCGCGTAGGGATCACCTCCTTCGCCGCCTCCAGCAACTTACCGGCCGCGCGGAAGTGACCGATGTTGGTCATGCACGAACCGATGAACACTTCATCGATCTTGGTGCCCGCCACCTCCGAGAGAGGCTTGATGTCGTCCGGATCGTTCGGACACGCCAGCAGCGGCTCGGTGATCTGCGACATGTCGATCTCGATCACTTGTGCGTACTCCGCGTCCGGGTCAGCACGCAGCAGACTTGGGCTCTCGAGCCAGGCCTCCATCGCCTGTGCGCGGCGCTCCAGCGTGCGCACATCGCGGTAGCCGTTGGCGATCATCCAGCGCAGCATCACGATGTTCGAGCGCAGATATTCAGCCACGGACTCTTCCGAGAGGTTGATAGTGCAACCACCTGCTGAGCGCTCCGCAGAGGCATCGGAGAGCTCGAAGGCCTGTTCTACGGTGAGATTTGGCAAACCCTCAATCTCTAGGATGCGGCCGTTGTAGACGTTCTTCTTACCCTTCTTCTCCACCGTGAGCAGGCCACGTTTCAGGGCGGCGTAGGGGATGGCATTGACCAGATCACGCAAGGTGATGCCCGGCTGCATTTCGCCGCTGAAGCGCACGAGCACGGACTCCGGCATATCCAAGGGGATCACGCCGAGGGCGGCACCGAAGGCCACCAAACCTGAGCCGGCCGGGAACGAGATGCCGAGGGGGAAGCGCGTGTGCGAATCGCCGCCGGTGCCCACCTGATCGGGAAGCAGCATGCGGTTGAGCCAGCTGTGGATGATGCCGTCGCCCGGGCGCAAGCTCACGCCGCCACGGGTCTGGATGAAATCTGGCAGCGTGTGCTGGGTTTCGATGTCGACAGGCTTCGGATATGCCGCCGTGTGG
The DNA here is from genome assembly GCA_039193195.1 of Pseudomonadota bacterium. NCBI lineage: Bacteria > Pseudomonadati > Pseudomonadota > Pseudomonadota bacterium. Next base: position 157,244 of record JBCCWS010000005.1, on the reverse strand, counting down.
CAGAAACTCTGCATGACGAGGTCGGCTGAGAAGCCGAGGCAGGCCAGCTCCTTCAGCTCATCGCGGGTCATTGGGCCCGTGGTGTCCTGGGATCCGACCGTGCCCATGCGGGGCTCACAGTACGTGCCGGGGCGAATGCCCTGCCCTTGCGCCAAGCCGCAGGCGCGACCAACGATCTTCTGCGCCAGCGTAAAGCCCTTGCCCGTATCGTTTGGATCCACGGGGCGACGGAACACGTCTGTCGGCCCGAGGTCGAGTGCCTCACGGGCGCGTTCGGTCAGGCTGCGTCCGATGATCAGGGGGATGCGGCCACCGGCCCTCACCTCGTCTAGGATCACGTCCGTCTTCAGGGTGAACTCGGCGATGACCTCGCCAGCCTCGTTCTCGACCACGCCGTCGTAGGGCTTGACCACGATCGCATCGCCCATGGCCATGTTGTCGACGGGCACCTCGATCGGCAGGGCCCCCGAGTCTTCTACGGTGTTGAAGAAGATCGGCGCGATCTTACCGCCGAGCACCACGCCACCCTGGCGCTTGTTCGGCACGTAGGGGATGTCATCGCCCATGGTCCAGAGCACAGAGTTGGTGGCGGACTTGCGCGAGGAGCCCGTGCCGACCACGTCGCCGACGTAGGCCACGGGGTTGCCCTTTTGCTTCAGCTCCTCGATCTGCGCAATCGCATCGGTGATCCCCTCACGCGCGTTCTTGAGCATGGCCAGGGAGTGCAGGGGAATATCCGGGCGCGACCAGGCGTCTTGGGCGGGCGAGAGGTCGTCCGTGTTGGTCTCACCGGTCACCTTAAAGACGGTGAGCTTGATGGCCCGAGGCACATCGGCCTTTGCGGTAAACCACTCGGCGTCTGCCCAAGACTGCACGACCGCCTTGGCGTTGGCATTGCCGGCCTTCGCCTTCTCCGCCACGTCGTGGAAGGCGTCGAACATGAGCAGGGTACGCTTAAGCTGCTCGCCCGCCAGGGCGCCCAGGGCGTCGTCCTCGAGAAGTTCAACGAGCGGCATGATGTTGTAGCCGCCGAGCATCGTGCCGAGCAGCTCGACCGCACGCTCCCGACTGATCAAGCTGCAGTCAGTCATCCCCTTGGCGATATCCGCCAGGAAGGCCGCTTTCACGTAGGCAGCGTCGTCCACGCCCGGTGGCACGCGATGGGTGAGCAGCTCTAGCAGGAGGGCCTCCTCACCTGCGCCAGATACCTTAATAAGTTCAACCAGCTCAGTGACTTGCTCGGCGCTCAGGGGCTTGGGCGGGATTCCCTGCTGGGCACGTTCCTCGACGTGCGCGCGATAGGCCTCGAGCATGGTGTTGCCTCCTAGGAGTGGGCTGAGGGGTGGACCAGTCGAGGAAAGTACCACAGGCCTATTTATGCGTAAAATCGATATTTTGCATACGATGCATTAATATTCCGAATATAAAGACTAGCGGTATTGTCATGGACCTGAACCTCATGCGCTCTCTGGTGGCCGTGGCCGATGCGGGTGCCATCACCGAGGCCGCGGCGCGACTCGGCCTTACCCAGCCCGCCCTGACCCGGCGGATCCAGCTGCTCGAGGAAGAGTTCGGAGCGGCCCTGCTCAGTCGCAGCCGCAAGGGTGCCGAACTCACTACCCTCGGCGAGATCGTGGTGACCGAGGCGCGCGCGTTGATCGAGCGCTACGACCAGCTGAAGACCGTGGTTACGAGCCACCGCAATCTGGAGGGTGGCACTGTGCGCATCGGCGGTGGCGCCACGGCCGTATCCTTCGTGCTGCCTGATGCCATCGCAGAGTTCCAACGCGCTTACCCCGGCGTGCATTTTCACGTAAAGGAAGCGAGCAGCAGTGAAGTTGCTCGCGACGTTGGCGACGGCCGCCTGGAACTCGGACTGGTGACCGAACCGGTGCGCTCGGCGGGGCTGGAGATCAGCCGTCTGTTCGAAGACAAGGTGGTGCTCGTGACCGCTGCAGATTCTCCCACCGCCCGCGCCCAACGCATCGATGTGGGCGAGCTGGACGGGCGCAGCTTCGTCGGCTTCGAGCGCGGCAGCGCGATCCGGCAGATCGTCGATACGGCCCTGCGCAACGCCGGTGTGGAAGTGCAGGTGGTGATGGAGCTACGCTCGATACCGGCCATCCTGCGCATGGTGGCCACAACGGGAACGATGGCATTCGTTAGCCAATTGGGTGTGCTCAGCCAGTCGCTCGTCGCACCGCTTGAGGTCAAGGGCTTATCGATCACCCGACCGATAGGCCTCGCGCGGCGTAGCGGGCGCGAACTCGCGCCACCGGCGGAGCGCTTCGCGAAGCAACTCCTGTCGCGCTTTACGCCGCCGTGACCCCCGCAGGACCCGAGGGCCACCTACCAACATCACCTCTTGGCGCACCCGAGAGAGACTTGAGTGCTCGACCCGAACGATGCACCGCCGCCGCCCCGCCCGAGGTCGATCCTCAGCGAGCGTCAGGATGCTCGCCCTACAGCTCAGCCGAAGCGACGAACTCGGTGATCGCTGCCAATAGCGCCGACGGACGTTCACGGTGCGGAACGTGAGCGCAGCGCTCCAATACTAGAAGCTGCGCCTTTGGACCCCCACTTCTTTCCACGATGCGCCGGGGGAAGGCCAGGGAACCGTATTCATCACGATCGCCGTGAACGGCGAAGACCGGGCAGCGCAAGGCTTCGAGGGCTGCGTCCAGTGACCAACCGGCGAAGGCCTCACTCAGCCACACGTCGACCCACGCGCGCAGTACCCAGGCCGCCTTGTCACCGTGGTAGCGCGCCAAGCGTTGGAAGTGCACGGGTTCGGCGAAGGTCCGGTCCGCTGCACGAATGCCTGCGCGCGTTCGGTCCTCTACGAAGGCCTGAGCGGCGAGGGTGATAACGGCCCGCACCCGATCGTGCAGGCTCGGCTGGGCCGCGGCGGTGATCGCCATGCCGGCGCCAACGCTGTGTCCAAGGAGAAGGACCTCCTCCAGTGCCAGCTGCGCGAGCAGGCGTGGCAGGCGATCGCAAGCTTCCTCGTCGACGAAGTGCGCTGTCGCTTCGGTGGCACACGGGCTCGATGCGCCGAAGCCGAGTCGATCGTAGGCGTAGACAGAGCGGCCCGTAAGAGCCGCGAGGCGCGCCGGAAAGTCACGCCAGAGGGCGATGCAGCCCAGTGAATCGTGCAGGAGCACCCAAGGCACGGCCACGCGAGGCCCACGGGGATGCCACGCGCGCACGAACACCTCGCCGCCAGCCATAGGCACTCGATGATCCTCGATCGTGCCAACGAACGCATCGGGCGAGTCGCTGCTGACAGGCGGACTCATGGACGATCGGCCGCATTCGTCAGGCAGCCAGGCGGGCTCGTGATCATAGGCACCGAGCTTAGGGCATGACCGACACGGTGCCTACGGGCACCACTCGCCCGTATTTGGTAAGGAGCGCTTTCGCTGCCTGGTCAGACGCCGTTGGCTCGCGCTGGCGCGGGCGCCCCCTAAGGACTGGCACCCGGTCCAGGCGGGAGACCGAAGTAAGCGCGCATGATCGTGAGATCCCCAAAGGCCACCACCCCATTGCCATCGAGGTCGGCATCCGGGTCGTCCGTTCGGAACACCTCGCGCAGCAGCAGTAGGTCGTCGCGATCGACGAGCAGGTCGTTGTCCAGATCCGGGTCGCAGCGATTGCCGAAGCCATCGCCATCGGTGTCGCGCTGCGCGGCGTTCTCCACCTCGCGGCAGTTGTCCATCTCGTCGCCGATGCCGTCACCATCGCTGTCCACGCTCAGAAGATCTCCGTCTCGCAGCTGGCGCAGCTGGTCCTCACTGAGCGCACTGGAGAAGACGTAGACATCATCCAGCGCACCGCGCAGGGCACGATCGCCCGCCCCACTCGTCTGGTTACCTAATGCAGCACTAAGGCCTGCGGTCGCCGCGACGGCACCGGTAGCGGTTTGCGCAGCCACTTCGCGCGCGTCCAGATACAAGCGCATGGTGCTGCCATCGTAGGTGGCAGCGACATGGGTCCAAGCGCTCAAGGACAGCAGGCCGTCCGCACTGACGAGGGTGTTGGTGGAGCCGCCGGCAGCGGTGCGCAGGCGAAAGCGCAAGGCACTGCCGTCGCCGTAGTTGCCGAGCATCCAATCGTGCTGATCCGCCTGCACCCCGCTCGCACGACTCACGAAGCGCGCCTCGTCGCCCCCGCCGTCGAGACTGTCTAAGCGCACCCAGGCCGCCAAGGTCAAGCCGCTGCCCAGGGGGGTCAGGGCACCAAGGTCGACCCGATCATCCGCATGCTCGAACACGAGGGCACCCGCGTAGGTGCCCGCGTCCGGTTGCCACCGCGGCATCCCGAGCAGCACGCCGGGGTAAGCGCCTGTCTCGTCCGCTGCCGCCAAGCCGACAGTCTCGTCGAGGCGGTACCAAGCCAACAGCGTCTCCTCTAGCGGCGGCGCAGCGGGTGTATTCACCGTGAGCGGTAGGCTCGGTGCAGACTCGTTGTCGGCGCTGTCGCTAGCGGTTACCTCGAAGAGGTAGCTGCGCTCGGGCGACAGCCCCGTCACGCGTGCCTGAATACCCGGCGCCTGCAGCATCGCGACACCGTCCTGATAAACCGTATAGACGCTGACCCCGACGTTGTCACTTGCGGCCTCCCAGCGCAGGGATACCTCATAGGGCCCAACGGCATCCGCAACGAGGCCCTCGGGCGCGGTCGGTGGCTCCTCATCAGACATCGGGGGATCGTCCGAGAGGTTGCGGTACAGCGCCACCGGGTCTTGCCAAACTTGCGGCCCCACGAGGTCGAGATCCCCGTCGCCATCGAGGTCGTCGACGGCGAGCACGTACGCCTTGCCACTCGCGTCTACCACCTGCTCGGTCCACACGGTGCCGCCCTCGCGACCGTAGTACACATAGAGGCCTGAGCTACCGAAAGCCGCACCGGCCACCACGTCGTCGTGGCCATCGAGATCGACGTCCGCCACCTGCAGGGCATGGATGTTGGTGACCTCGTCGAGCAGGATCGTGCGCGTCCAGGCCGACTCCCCTCCCTGAGGGTCGCCTTCATGGCGATACCAGGCCACGTAGACATCCCCAGACCCTTCCGCCTTGGAAATCACCACGTCGTCTGCCGCGCCATCGTTGTCGAGATCACCGACTGCAGCCTTCACTGCCTTGCCCACAAAGGCGCTATCGATCAGGTACTCCGCGGGCTCACCATCGCGCCAACCGCCGGGGTTATCCCAGTAGACCCCGGAGAGGATGATCTCGACCTCGCCGTCGCCGTCGAGATCACCGGCGGCGATTCCCTCCGGCGTGTTACTGGTCTCGCCGGTTGGCCAAGCGCGGACGGTCCATTCGTCGATGTCGGCATCTTGCAGGGCGATCACCACGCGCAGATCGTCGGAGCGCGTGCGGACGATGACATCTAGGCGACCGTCGCCATCGAGATCGGCCACGGCCACGTCATTCTGATGCCAGACATCCTCGCTCCACACTTCGATGCGCTGCCAAGGATCCGTCGCGAGGACGGGGCTGGCCGGATGCAAGTACAGCCAAAGACGCCCAGGGCCGTCGCTGCGTGCGCCGTCGGAGGCGATGAAGTCCGTCCAGCCATCGCCGTTGAAATCGGCCGTGGCCGCGCCGTAGGAGGTGCCGGCGCCGGCGCCAATCAGGTGCTCATCCGTATCTGGGTCGAATTGCGGCCCTTCGAACCAATAGAACGCATCACCGATGCCGTAGGCGATGTCGCCGATCCCGTCCGCGTTGAAATCGCCGGTGCCGATGATGCCCGTGCTGCCGCGCCCGGGGAACTCCGGTCCCTCCCACGGCACGGGATCGGCCGACGCTAGCGAGAGTGCACAAAGCAGGAGGCAGCAGATCCATCGAGAACGCATCGTCGTCGTACCGTCCTGACTAAAGGCACCAGGACAGTACGACCTCCAAAGCCATGACGGTAACTGTCGGTCGGCGGCGTCAGCGCTCCGCGGACCGCGTATCGAGCACTAGCATCGCGCGCTCGATCGCTTCGATCGCTATCGGCTCGTTGATACTCGCCCGATTGATGTAATAGACGAAACCGGACAGATACTGCTCACCATCGTTGTAGCGAATCTGCGCGTTGCGATCGGTTAAGAAGAGGTCGTTCTCCCTCACCTTGTTAATCGCGGCGTAAGCCTGAGCGATGACTAGCAACTCCTCCACGGCCACGGTGGTGACAGCGCCCGAGTCGGTCGCCAACTCGTAGGCGATGCTCGTCACATCGGGCGTGGTAAAGTCCGGCAGATCAGTTGGAAAACGGCCTTCGTCTTGGAGTTGACCGCACGCCGCGATGTAGCCCTCCAGCATCCTCGGCCGAGTGGGCACCAAGGCCATGAGCTCAGCGCGGTTCTGAGTGAGCTCCGCATGCACTAAGCTCAGCGCGGCGTTCGCCTCGCGTCGCTCGCGATGGTCATCGCGCTATTCGTCCACGACGAATGCGAATAGAACGCTTAGGAAGATTGCGAGAGACTCCGCCAACAGGCGCGGAAAGTGACGCTGCCGCTGCGTCCCGGCAGGGGCTGCCTGCGGGCCTCGGTCGACCTCTTCCATACGCCTCCGCTAACGTGGCACGTACGCCACGACTTCGATCTCGACGATGCCACGCGGCGAGAACAGCCCAGTGGTACCCACCGCCGTCCACGCTGAGTGCGGCTCCCCTGCATACTTTGCGCGCACCTCGGCGATCACCAAGGCTTGCTCGTCGATCGAGAGGGCCGTGTTGCGCCCGTCTAACACGTGAAAGGTGTTTATCTTCACCACGTCCGAGACGCTAGCGCCCGCCGTGGCAAGCACTGCCTCGAGGCGCTCGAACACCCTGCCAGTTCGCTCGGCGAAGCGCTTTCGGTCGATAGGCAACTCGTCATCTCGGTCGGCCGCGATGATGATGCCCGATACGTGGACGAAATCGCCCGCGCGGACCGCGTGAGCGTAGTGCCAGGGAGAATCGTAGCCACTGCCCTGGCGGGGGACAGCATCGGAAAAGGTCACCGTGCGGCCGTCCCGCGCCACCGTCTCGTCTTCCGCCACTGCAGGAAAGGCCATCGCCACGCTCGTGAGAACCAACACCAACCCGCTACGTTGTAGGCCACTCATTGCTCTTCTCCCAAGTTCGAGCTCTCCGCTTCACAACCGCTGCAGGAAACGGCTCAGCGCATCGTGATGGCGTTCGCTGCCCCCACACCAGACCGTTGCGGCACCGTAGACACCGGCTGGTTGCAGGATAGGTGCATCGGCTGGCGTTGGCGACCCCGAATTCGCGGTTGGGTCGCGCGAGCTTCACACGTACAGTGCGCTCATGACCCGACAGGAAAAAGCCGAGCGCGTCCTCGCCCAACTCGAAGAGCTCTACCCGCAGACGCCCGTCCCTCTCGACCACGAGGACCCATTCTCCCTGCTGGTCGCGGTGCTGCTATCCGCCCAGACCACCGACGCGCGGGTGAACTTGGTTACGCCCGACCTGTTCGCCAAGGCGAGTGCACCTGCGCAGATGGCTCAGCTCGATGTGGATGACATCTTAGCCTCGATCCGCACCTGCGGCTTAGCTCCGACGAAAGCCAAGAACATTCGCCGTTTGGCGCAGATCCTTGTCGAAGAACACGACGGGCAGGTACCGACCACGCTGGACGAGTTGGAGGCTCTGCCGGGCGTCGGCCACAAGACGGCCAGCGTGGTCGTCGCACAGGCCTTCGGCGAGCCGGCGTTTCCCGTCGATACGCATATTCACCGCCTCGCCGCGCGCTGGGGGCTCTCGAAGGGCACGACCGTCGAGCGTACGGAGAAGGATCTCAAAGCGGTGTTTCCCCGCGAGAGCTGGTCGAAGGTGCACCTGCAGATCATCTTCTTCGGGCGCGAACACTGCCCCGCCCGCTTCCACGACCTGAGCACATGCCCGATCTGCTCTTGGGCGGCCACCAAGAAGCGCGCCTTGGAGGAACGCCGGCGCGACGGAAGGGCGCGCAAGCGATCAAAGCGTGCGTAAGCGCCTAGTCGCAAGCCGCTTTGCCGCTTACGGCATATTGACCGACTTCGTCGAATCGTCTTCCAGCACCTGAGCGAAGACCAACGTTAGTACGAGCAGGTGGGCGATCGACCTGAGTATCCAGGGCGAGGCGCCGTCGCCACCACCAACGCGACTGCTTTCGCAAGGGCGATCCTCGTTGAACTAACACCTCGCCGCGTCAGGGACGCGCGGCTGTCACCTGCTCGAGCTCACCTATCGCCTCGGTAATGCTCTCCAGACGCTTTTCTAGCAGTGCCTGGGCATCGAGCAAGCCCTGGTTGTAGTAGTAGGGACCTAATTCGCGCGTCAGATAGTCCAGCAGAAACTCGGCGGCGAACTGCTCGAGCTCCTGGTCCAGCTCGCTCGCCATGTACTCCTGCAGGCAGCGCACTAGGTGTGCCCGGTCCGCCTTTGACAGCTCGACCATACTCACACTCCTTCCCGTTCGCTCACTCCTCGGCGGCGAACCCGACGTTGACGATCCGCGACTTGTGCGGCGATCTTCGCGAACTGTGAATCCGAGGCCAAGGAGGCCGGGACAGGGTCGCGAACCAACCACTCGTAGCGCGAGAAACCGCCATCTGCCGCCCGCTGCGGACCCTGAGAGCCTCCTTGCATGCCTCATCCTCTCGTAATCCACTGTAAGCATGAAGCAAAACCTGCAGATAGGAAGCTCAGGCATCCATCGGGTGCCGCCCGACCGCCCGACCGCCCGACCGCCCAAAAGCTGACCGCCAAGGCCAGGCCCCAGCCAAGTCTGCGACAACCGCAGCACGCTTCCTTGCACGAGCGACAGGCTCAGAGATCACGCGACGGGCCGGATGCCACGCGAGTCGGGCGCTTCGCCCGCAACCACACGCGATCCAAGGAATACCGCGCCGCCCGGGCGTCAATCCCCTCGCCCGGGCGGCGATAACTGCATCACCCACCACGCCCTGGTGTCATCAGGAAACTGCACCGATCACTCACGCCATACTCGGCACTGACCTTCTTTTTCCTTCCACCTAGTGTTTTTGATTGCTTTTGGGACACCAGGACCAGCCCTCACCGATAGCAACGAGCGCTTCGGCGACGCCCTCGACGTTGTTATGCAAGGCAGCACGCTCTCCACAGCGTCAGGCCCGCCGCCGATCGAGCGAATCCGTCAATCAATTGACGGATTCAACGAGAACGTTACAGTATGTGAACTCGCCCACTCGGTCTAAGAAACTCCACCTAAGGTACCCTCCCTAACTAACGTAAAAGATTGGTCGAAGTAGCTACCGATCACGAGACAGAGTCGCGCGTCAATAGTATCGTTAGTTTGCGTCGAGGCACTTTACACCGGCTTAGTCCGAACGTGCCCGAGTGAACGTAAGACGCCACTCTGGGCAGATATACCGCGATCGGCACGGTTCATGCAGGCCAATACGCAGGGCACCACACGGGGTGCCCACATGAGCGTCCCATTGACTTGGACGCGTTCGAGAGGAGTTATCCGGTGTTTCGAAGGAAGAACTTGGTGGCCAGTGCCGCTGCGACCCTGGCGCTGAGCGCCGCCATCACGGCTCACGCCACCGTCATTGACGTCGAATTCCAGGGGTTTGAGTCCGGCTCTCGCGTCGGCCGCGTGTTCGGCCCGGATGGCAACGGCGTACAGCGCCGCGTCGCTGCCGGCCAGTTCAACTTCGACGTCATCAATGATCCCGACAACAACTTCGCCGATTCGCAGATGCTGGCCTTCTGCATCGACATCACCAACTGGCTCGTGACCAACCGCCCGGTGAGCTACGACTTCAACGCGGCTGGCAGCACCGGCTACCTAGATGGGCAGCAGCTCGCCAATATCTCCTGGCTGTACGACAGCTACGCCTCGGCGCTTGGCAGCGCCACCTTCGACGCAGCGTTCCAACTGGCCCTTTGGGAGATCATGTACGACGGCGACGCGGGCTTTAGCCTCATTAACGGTGCCAACGCGGGCTCCCTGTGGTCCACGGGCTTCGGCGGCGCACGCACGATCGCCGAGGGCTGGCTTGGCGCCTTGACCCTGGCATCTCCCATAGCCGGGTACACATCGTCGTCGTACAACCTCTACGTGCTCACGCCAGACTACCCGACGACCAATCAAACCCTCATCGTCGCATCGCCGGTCTCCGAACCGGCGATCATCGCCCTGTTTGGCTTGGGGCTGATCGCCCTCGGCGTAAGCGGCCGCCGCCAGCGCGACACGTAGGCGCGAAGTCCGCGGCGAACCCGCGGTTGGTACACGCGCCCCGGTCGACAGGCCGGGCCGTGCGTGATTCCGGACGCGAAGGAACATCTCTAGCTCCCAGCCGGACCGCAATCTGTTGCAGTCGGACCTGAGGTTTTAGCGCTAATTGATTGAAATCAATGAGGCGCGTATGCTCCTGACAGTACACATAGCCATCGGATAGGTCGATGTACCAGGAGTTCTTTAGGCTGCACGAATCGCCGTTCAGCCTGGACCCCGACCCACGCTTCCTCTACCTGAGCCCCGCGCACGCCACCGCCCGAGCTTACTTGGACTACACGGTGGAGAGCCGCGATGGCATGGTAGTCCTTACCGGCCATGCGGGCTGTGGTAAGTCGATCCTGGTGGCGGATCTGTGCCGGCGTGTCGACCGCGCGGACATGCTGCTACTCGACCAAACCCAACTCGATTCGCACGAGCTCCTGCAAACGCTGCTCCTCGCCCTCGGTCAAGATAGCCTTGGCGACAGGCCACAGCTGCACGCCCGCCTGCGCGAGGTGCTGTGCGAGCGCATCGAGCAAGGCCGTCGCACGACGTTGATCGTCGACGAGGCTCAGCACCTGTCGTGGGAGGCCTTGGAGACCCTACGCATGGTGGCCGACCAGCAGCACCAAGGTCGGCGCGTGCTCGCGGTAATTCTGGTCGGCCAGCTCGGCCTGGCGCGAACCCTCAAGAGCGAAGGACTGGAACAGTTCCGCCAACGCATTCGCCTGTTCTACACCCTTGAGCCCCTGGCCCGGCAGGAGATAAGGCGCTACCTCGAGCATCGCCTCGCCGTGGCCGGTGGTCACCACGACGTGATCATCTCCCCTCGCGCGCTCAAGATTATCAAGCGCTACACCGGCGGAATCCCGAGGCTGATCAACACCTTAATGGATATGGTGCTGACCGCCGCAGCCCTCGAGCGTACGCGTATGATCAGCGCACGGCTGGTGCAGGAGGCGGCGCGGGAGCTGCAGTGGGAACCGTTCTTCCTCCGTCACGGCCGCCTGTTCTTCGGCGATCGCGCCCGCGAGCTGGCGCGCTGCTCGCAAGCCGTGAGCAACAACCTCAAACCACTGATGGACAAGCTGCGTAAGGCCGTCAGCGCCCAGATGGCCTGCATGAACCGCGTCAGCGGGCGGGTGCTGGATCGCATCCCCACCCAATGGATGGCCGGGCTGAGCGGCGCGGCCCTGGTGCTGGTGCCGGCCGCGCTGCTGCTGCCAGCCTGGCTAGAAGGGAGTCGAATCGAGGAACGCCAGTCGATACTGCCGCTGGCGAGCGTGGAGGCCGATGCCACCGCCGCCGCCGCAAGGGTGACACCGCTAGACGGGGGAACGCTCGAGCCGATCAAAGCGAGCGCGATCAAGCCGGCTCGGAGCAAACGCAACGCTCCGATCGCCAGTGCGCCCACGCCCGTCGCCCTGCTGCCCGCGCCCACCCCTCAGCCGCGGGCAAAGACGCCGACTGCGCTGCCAGCGGACCCCGCCACGCGCCTTCCCAACGTGCAAGTCCGCACGCCGCGGATTGCGAATGCCGCTAGCGATACGCAAACCTTGGCTCCCTCACCCAAGCGATCCACACCCACTGCCCCCGCGGCACCAACTACCGCGCTCCGGGATGCGCGCTGGCTCTTGCAGCAGCCGGGCGAGGCGTACTCGGTGCAGCTGTTCGCCGCGAGTTCGCCAGAGGGCATCCAGCGCTTTCTAGACGAGCACGGGCAGGGGTTCCGAGGCGATCGCGAACTCGCCGCCTTCACGGCCCATCGCGAGGGGAGCCCTTGGCACGTCCTGGTGCTAGCGACTTACGCTACCTATTCCGATACGCGAGCGGCGATTGGCAAGCTGCCCGCTCCCCTGCGCAAACATCAGCCATGGGTACGTCAGATCGCCGTGATCCATGAGGCAATCCGCGAGGAAACCCGCCAGGCGGGCACCACCGACGGCCGCGACCGGCTGGTTGCTGGAACGATCCCGCCCGACGCTAGCGAACGCTGAGCCGCAAGCGCTGGTCCTATGCGACGAGGCCGACAGTGAACTGGTAGGCCTCACCCAACACGCCCAGGCCAGCGACGACCAAGCCCAGCGTCCCCACGGCGCGGTCCCTGGCGAAGCTGACGACGAACCTGATCGATGCCGTCATCAAAATGGCCGCTACTAGTATCGGTATGTAGACCCACCAAGCGAAACGATCGAAGAGCTGCCGCGGAACCGCAGAGCCATCGAAGGCCGGCCAGGATTCGAGGCCTCGCAGCGTTAACGCCCCCAACAGGGCGACTACGACCAGGGCCAGCATCGTGAAGTGCAGCCAGGCCGGCATCGGCACGTGAAATCGCTTCCACACGGTGATGCTCGCAAGGCGTGGATGCTCCCGTCGCCACTTTAGATCGCTGCGAACGACCGCATCGTGCAGGCCGACCAAGCGCACGTTGAGCCACTGGGTGAGCGCAGCGAAGCGCACCTCGATCGTCGCCAGCAATAGCCCGATGATCTCGAGCGGCAGGGTGAACAGCTGCAGGTGATCGGCGACTTCGGGGGACAACCACTCCAAGGGAACTCTCCTGTGACGAGCGCCGCTAGCGCAGAGGCAGAATGCCTCTGCGCCGAGCTTGCCGCAGTCTACGGGGTTCCAGTCGGACGCGAATCGATCGGCGGGGAAAGTGAACGCGGCGCCGAGGCGGCTCGGCTGCGGCGCGCTTAGCGCTTCGGGGCAGGCTCTTGGGTGCGTTGGGGCCCCACCCGACGATGCTGCATTCGCGCCCAATACACGCACGCCGGGCAGGTCTCGTCATAAGCATGATGCTTATGATGGGCAGTGCACCATGCAAGGGCGGGTTTTGATAGATCCGGGTTATCGTCGCGCGTCTCTGTACTGTCTCCGCGCGCCACGATGGCCGGAAGGGGCTGTTCCATGTCGTTACATCCTGGGGTTACGTGGCCACTACCTTGGGCCACCCACTACATATGCGTAGTTCGGAGGGAATTTATGTCACGGTCCCCAGAATTTTTTCCGGCGAGTCTGTGCGAGCCCAGCCCGACCACCGCAGCCCCCGCCCCGACTTGCCTACGGTGATACGCCACAGTCGGGGTTAGCACGAGCCACGATCCTCACGCCCTCGTCGTGGACGCCGATCCACAAGACCCCACCCGCCAGGGTAAGCCCACCCCAGCTGTTGACCGAGAAGGCCTCTTCCTGGGGGCCACTCTGATAGGCCGCGAGCGATACGCCACTACGATGCCAAGCCCCCGCTGGTAGACCGAGGGCGCTCAGGCTATCGGCCACAAACTCTCCAGCGGCACTTAGACGGAAGCAGTCCCGGGTGGCGCCATCGGGTGATCGAAGCTCATAAATCTGATCGCCGTCGATCGGCGCAGCAAGGCCGGGGAGACGCTCGACGAGCGCGAGCCGCTCGTCGAAAGACACTTCGCAATCGGGGTCCTCAGCTCCCGCAAACCCGAGCCGTATCCCGAAGCTCGAGACGAAGGCACCGATTAGCCGCCCGCTCCCAGGTGGCTCCGCCCCGCCCCAGGTGAAGGTGTTGCCAGTGGCGTCATTCTGATGCGCAGTGTAGGTCGGTCCCCGCTGCGCCCAATGGCCGGCCGGCAACAGCAGCGAGGAGTCCGCGGCGAAGCTGCCGTCATCCGCGAAGCGCAGGCAGTCCTCGACGCCTGAGCTCTCGTAGTCGATGCGATACACCATCCCCGCCAGATCCGCCCGCGCCACGGACGCTACCCCGCAAAGAGCCACTGCCAACAGAACTTGAGCACGCATCCTTGTTCCTCGGAATGTCACCGCACAGCGCCAAGCCCTAGCCTAGGCTGAATGCCACGGCGCTGGCGAGCGTTCTCTCGGCTCAACCCTTAGGGCTCCCAAACCTCGTATCCACGTGACTGGAGCCGGGCGAGCAGTCCGTCCTCGCGCAACAGCTCGACGATGTCGAGGATGGCGAAGGTGCGCGCATTGTTGGCAAGCGCCTGCTCCGCCGCGGCCAGCCATCGCGCCTCGAGCTCACCCCGCACCTCATCGATCGTCGCAAGTTCCGAACTTTCGCGCAGAAGCTGCAAGCACGCATCCGCCTCATCGCCCGGCAACGGGATATCTCGAAACTCATCGACGTAGCCCTGCGCCCAGGCGTTGGCGCGGCTCTTCATTGCTTCGAGGTCGCCCTCCATGCGCAGCAGCTGTGCCTCGAAGCACGCAAGTTCCTGCTCCTGCGATAGGCTCTCGAAGAGCTCGTCCGCGCGGCGAGCCAGCTTCTTGAAGGAGCCCTTCAGGGGCAGCACGTACTCGATGCGCGTACGCTCGAGGTGGTTTTGGCGCTTGATCAGGCGCCTAAGAGGTTTTGTCACCTGACCACCGCCAACCAGCCCAACCTCGCGCTGAATGCGCTCCGACAAGCGGGTGCCGGCCACGAAGGGACGGTCCCGCTCCAAGCCATCGTCGCGCGGAAAGTACCGCCTCCTCAACGCCTCGTAGCGCGCGTAGAGTGCCGGCGGCAGAACCTCGTCGAGGGTCTTGCCGTCTGGATTGCGGGTGAGGCGCTTGGCCAAGCGTCGACCGCGAATTAGGTTGATGGGGTTGAGCATGACGCCGATGGAGAAGTCCGCCTCTACGTCCGGCGCGAAGATCACCTCTTGGCTATCCGCCAGCACGGATGCGACGCGATCAGACTCCCAGATCATGCCCTTCGGCACCGGCGAGAAGGTGGGGAACACATAGAGCTGATTGTCGCCATTGCTCACGCGCCATAACGGTGGCCCTGGCTGGCGACCGGTCACAACGACGACTTCCAGGGGAGTACGTGACGCAGTATCGTCCCCATCCGCCAGCACCGCCGGCGCGTTCAGCGCCACCGCCGCGATGGCGAGAGCCCATAACGCCGGCGAAGGTGCGCTTACCCGCGACGCCCCGCGAGCGATCGCGGGGGAAGCGTTTCGAGAAAGTAAACTGATCAATGCACTCCTCCGCAGGGTGCGTTCTACGACGCCTTGCGCTAGGCCCGAGAGCCAGCCCGACGAGGTAAGACCTGGGGAACCGAAGTAGGTTCGACGAGAGAGCGAGAACTGTCCTAGATCACGAGCCCTGAGCGACCGAAGGACACTCGAATCACCTTCGCGGCAACTCGCCGCTCTGACCCGACGCACCGCACGGTAGCGCGCATCCCATCCTTACGCGAAAGCGCTGCTGGCGAAATTAACAATTCCACTAGGCGATACTTGCGTAGCCAGCACATCCGTAACTGCAGCAATCATCGCCCACTACTCTCCCAGAGTCTTCTCTTCGGCGTAGAGGGCATGATCCCCAGGGGAGACACCAATAGGGCGTTTCCAGGCAACTCCTTGGTGTATGTGAGGCGCATCCTGAAGGTAAACCGCGTGCTGGAACGGCTGCAGTCTGGTTGCTCGGGTAGCTCCATACAGGTCGGTGGCGACGGGTCTTGAGGGACGGCGCTTCTGCGACTTGTTAGCAACGTATCCAGGTGCTCGCAATAGAGGCCTAACGTCACGTGATGCTGGCTGCCATAGCGCACTGTCGGCCGAGTGCTTGGCCTGGGCAGCCAGCCCCAGACTTCGTTGGCAGACCCACGAGCGTACTCGCCACCTCACACCCTCGTGCTCTACAACAGCTCGATGCCCTCTAGAAACCGACAGCAGATCTACATCCCCGCTTCCGATACCAATTTCCATGCTTACTTCAACCACTTGGGCGATTACCCACGTATAATCCCGCCAGCGCGAGAGGGGAACCCCGCGAATCCAGCTCCGGACAGGCCCTGGCCGGCGCTCGCCACCCCCACTCAGTGCTACGCTCGCGTGCCCTAAGCAACCGGCGATTGGTTCGTCAGGAGGCCTTATTGTTAGTCTCCTGTTGCCGACATATATGCTTCGGGGCGCGAATTACCGACGTTACGGGTCATGAGACGTATGAAAGTATCCAAAGGCGAGCTTGAGCTCGGTAGATTTCGAGTCCCCTACCGGGTCTACGGCACTGCTCAAAAAACGATCGTTTGCATCAGCGGCGCCAAGCAGACCATGGCGGCCTGGCGGTCATTCGTACGACATTTTGTGCCCCAGTTCTCGGTGGTGGTCTTCGATCTACCCGGTCAGGGGCGGTGTGAGATCCTCGAGGGCTCGCCCAGCATCACCTTTGATGAGCAGGTCGACGTGCTCCATGGCGTGGTCAACGCGACCAACCAGGGCGACACGGTGCACCTGGCGGCAGCTTCTTGGGGGACGATCATCTCCGTCGCTCTCGCCGCGCGGCACCCGGAACTGATCGATAAGATGCTCCTCGGCAGCTTCGGGGCGAAGCCGAGCCGGGCGGTGATCGAGGTGATTCGGGCGGGCAAGGAGCTATTCCACGCCGGTCGCCAGGAAGAAATTGCGCCGCTCATGATCGAGACCTTTGGCCAGTTCATCCCGGAGGCCCACAAGCAGCAGATGCGCGATCAGTTCAGCACCATGAGCCACGAGCAGCTGATCAGCTTCTACGAGCACTGCGAGTTCGTAGAGAAATCCAAGGACATCCGCGACTTCATCGACCTGAGCCGGATCAAAGCGACCACCCTGATCGTGGCGGGTGAGCACGACGCCATCTTGGACCACGACGACGTGGCGGACGCCTCCAAGCGCATCCCGGACTGCGAGCTGCGGGTGATCCCAGGCGCAGGCCATTTCCTGCACTGGGAGCGCGCAGACATCCTGCACACCTACAGCGAGTTCCTCGCGGCCTAGAGCCGCGCCGCGCCCAACTACGGCGAACCGAATGATGGAACTGCGCGACGTCGACCGGGTGAGCGCGATCGAGCCGGACCAGTTCCGGCAAGACTACTTCAAACCGCTCAAACCCCTCATCATCGAGGACCTGGCCAAAGACTGGCCGGCCACGGGCAAGTGGACGCCCGAGTTCTTCCAGGCGCGCTTCCCCCACAAGCAGGTCAAGGTGTTCGACGCGAGCTTCGTCGACGCGGGCAAGAACTACATGGCCCAAGCCAAGAGCCTACCCATGCGCGAGTACATCGACCAGGTCATGAACACCTCGCAGGACCTGCGCATGTTTCTCTACAACATCAAGACGGAAATCCCGGAGCTGGCCGAGGACATCCTGTTCCCGGACCTGGTGGACGGGATCTCCCGCCACTTCCTCTTTATGTTCTTTGGGTGCAAGGCCTCGGTGACCCAAATGCACTTCGATATCGACATGTCCCACGTTTTCCACACGGCCATCTTCGGCCGCAAGACGGTGACCCTACTGCCCTACGAGCAGGGGACCAACCTACACCGCTATCCCTTCACCTGCCGCAGCTACGTGGACGTCCACGCGCCGGACTTCGAGGCCTTCCCGCGCCTGAAAGACGCCGAGGGCTATCGCCTACAGCTGCAGCCGGGGGAGACGCTCTACATCCCGAGCGGCTACTGGCACCACTTTGTGTACGACGAGGCGAGCTGCTCTATCTCCCTGCGCTCGGGGGCGTCGGATATGCGCAGCCGACTGCTCGGTCTGTACAACCTACTGATCATGCAGAGCGTAGACCGGGTGATGAACATCCTTTGGCCAAAGGGATGGTTCCAGTGGAAGCAGCAGCAGGCGTTGTTACAGCCCTGGCGGTTGAGACTCGGCCCTGGCGTCAACACCTGAGTTCGCTCGCGCGGGTTAACGGGATTGATCGTGTACGCCAGCATGTGCCTCCCCGAGTAGGTCATTCACTCCCATCAGCGCGTCCAAAATCAGTCACAGCCACCTCGGCCCGATTCGGCACGCCAGGGACAGCGGGCAACGCGAACCCTAACTCCTCCACGAGCCTGTCCGCTTTGCGATGGTAGCAAGGTCGACAGGCAGTGACCGTGTTCGCCCATGATTTCACCCGCCGCGAGATAGCAGCACAAGGTGGTCGCGAGTGAGCTGGCTTGGCGGCGGTGCCGCGTGATCTGCCTGCTACTACTGGCCTGCGAGATTCGCCAGCCCAACCGCATCGCCCAAGCCACCACCTACGAGATTGCGCGCGACGTCAACCTGTTCAATGAGCTCGGATACTCAGACCCGGCGTTCGCCGAGTTCTTGGTCGACGTACGAAAGCCCGACTTCAAAGCGACGCCGGTTCAGGCCATGCGACGGCGGCTCCTCGAGCATCGCAACACGTCGCGCCCTCGTGTTCTCGAGTGGCCGTTTTAGGCCGCTCGCGGCACGGTAAGTCTGCGCTTTGCCCGAGACCGACGCTTGGTCGACCAAGCGAGTCCGCCACAAGCGAGCAGCGTAAGCGGCGTAGGCTCCGCAACCGCCGTGGCGACGGTCACAGACCACCGAGCAGGATCGAAGCTCTCTGAGACCGAGAAGCCCCCAGGACCGAACCCGGCGTTCGACTGCAGCACGGCGCCAAAGCCCGTTTGGAACGCAATCACGTCAGTAGCGTCCGTGTTCGTGGCGGTGAAAGAGTTAGCCGTGCCATCGAAGGAGAGCTCGGCCAGAATCACCGAAAGGGGCCCGCCGAAGATGCCGGGATCGGCGGGATCAAACAGTGGCATGCCGCCAAGTTCGAAGTTCGAGAGGAAGGACACTCCCTCGATTAAATTGTTATCAACGGCACTGATCACGCCCTCGAAGGTGAACGTGAAGACATCACCGTCGGTGACCGGTCCGCCGAAGTCATAGGATCCCACAAAGGCTGCCGCCTCCGTTGGCGGCGGGGCGAGGGCGAGCAGGCAGCCAGCAACGAGTCCAACGCCCGCCATGCGCTGGAGCATCCTGCCGCCACGTACGGCGACCGCGGCGATAGCGCGTGTTTGCGAGGTCATTTCGACGTTCCCCTTTTCTTGTTCGCTGAGCCCCGGGGATCCGGCGCCCGTCGAAATCTGGCGTCAGAATGGATGGATTTGTGTCGCGGCCATCGCAGGATTTCAACGCGTTGACCGTGCGGATCACGCGGGAGCCGCTGGCGACCGGGAATCGGAGGGGGACGGCACGACTGCTACGCCGGCCGTTTGCGCCTACGCCGCCCATGAGCGATGTTGGCCTTGGGGCACCTTGGTGAGACGTTTGCAGCGATTGACGCACTAGCTGTTGCAGGCGCTCACACCTCCGGAACTAGCGTTCGCCGCCAAGCGGTACGATCGGTACGCACATCACCTCAGGGAGAAATGTTTAGTATGAGTCGCAAGGCACTAGTCGTAGGTATCAACTACTACGAACACGACAAGCACCTGAACGGCTGCGTCAACGATGCGCTGTCCGTGGAGAAGGTCCTGTCCCGACACGAGGATGGGAAGCTCAACTTCGGGTGCAAAAAGCTGACAGCGACGGGACCGGACGCACAAGTCACTCGCTCGGTCCTAAGGGACCAAATTAGAGAGCTCTTCTCCGACGATCACGAGGTCGCCCTCCTTTACTTCGCCGGACACGGCTATGCGGAGACGACGGGGGGCTACTTGATGGCCTCAGACGCTAGTCGTGGAGATGAGGGTGTATCGCTAACCGACGTCCTGGTGCGCGCCAACGAGTCACCCGCCAAGAACAAGATCATCCTGCTCGACAGCTGCTACTCAGGCGTTGCCGGCGCAGCCCCCACCCAGCCCGATGTCGCGTCGTTGGCGGCTGGAGTCACCGTGCTCACGGCCTCGACGTCGGAGCAGACTGCCAAGGAGCGAAATGGACATGGCGTGTTCACTAACCTCCTCGTCGATGCCCTCGAGGGCGGCGCCGCCGACCTTGCGGGGCATATCACCCCTGGCAGCATCTACGCGCACATCGACCAATCTCTGGGGACTTGGGAGCAGCGGCCGGTCTTCAAGACCAACGTGAAGGAGTTCGTGTCACTGCGCGATGTAACACCACCGATCCCGCTGGCGGAATTGCGTCGGATCTGCGAGTTCTTTCCGCAAGTCGGTCACGAGTATCCACTCAACCCGAGCTTCGAACCGGAGATGCGCGGACGCCTTCCCGGGATGGCAGATCCAATCCTCGAGAACACGGAGGTCTTTGCGATCTTGCAACGCTACAACCGCATGCGGCTACTGATTCCAGTGGGCGTCGACCATATGTGGAGTGCGGCGATGGAATCGAAGGCTTGCAAGCTAACCCCCCTGGGCGAGCACTATCGTCGCCTGGCGGCAAACGGGCGGATCTGACCAGGGCGGGCCCGCGCACCGCCTTGGGCACGAGCGGCTGACGAGAACCTCAGTCGCCTAACTCAGCCGATGACACCGTGTCAGCGCGTGGAGACACTCGCGACTACGTCGAGATCGAAGCGGCCCTGCACGAGTGACGGTGTGGTGCGCGGGGGAGCTCCCCCCGCCACAACGCATTGGTTGGATCGCCTCCGAATGGACTCAATTGCCCACGAGACCGCAACACCAGCCAGATGGTGCGATCACGACCCCCGCCGACTGTCGTCGAGAAACCTTACAACGCCTTGCTCAGCCCCGCTTCACCCAAGTGAAAATATATATAAATCAGGCCCCTCAAGGTGGTGGCGCGAGACTTGCTTCAATCCTGGAGAAAAAGTGCATTCACTCGTCCGCTCTGAGGGACCCAGCGATGATCAAGAAGTCGACTCTGATGCGCAGCGCGCTCGCGCTTGCTGCTTTCCTCGCCGCATCGGCGAGCTCTGCAATGCCGATCACGTTCAACTTCGCCGACGGCGGCGGCAACCGCGACGTGGGCACTTTGCTCACGCAGACCGTTAGCGGGTTGACGGTGTCAGTGACGGCGACTGGCGCAGGGATCCACCAAAATGGCACCTTCGGCCTGGGCGTAAGTGGTGGCGCGGGCGGCAACCGCGTAGCAGCATTCGCTGATGGCAGTTTGGATGAGGCGCTGATCTTCGAGTTCTCGCCCACCCAGGTGAGCCTGCTCGAGTCGGTCATCTTCGAGCGCGGCGGCGGCGGACAGAGCACCTTTGAGCTCTTCGTAGATGGTGGACTGGTCGGCAGCTTCGACATTGGTGGCGGCCCCGCCAACACCCAAGAAACGCTGGATTTCTCCGGCCTAGGGCTCGTCGGTTCGTCCTACGAATTCCGCGCTATCGCTTCGGGCAACGGCTTCCGCGTGTCCGAACTGACCGTGGCAAGAGTGGCTGAGCCAGGCACCCTAGCACTCGCCTCGATTGGCCTGCTCGGACTCAGCGCAATGAGCCGTCGCCGTCGCCAGGTGGCGGTCGAGGCGTCCTAGGCGACGAGTACACCCGCGAGCGGATCGCCCCGCTTGTGCCCTCTCGGAAAAGGCCCGCGCAATCAGCGCGGGCCTTTTTTCTTTTGTAGCCGACAGCAGCTGCAGACGGACGCGCGGACAGCCCGGCCCGTCGTCACCGGCGCTGAGCAGACCATCGTCGACCGGATCGCGCTGACCACCGCCTCATCGGAGCGTACACTTTGCATTCGCATCCGTTTGGTTGATGCTCTGCCCTGGGAATTCCAGGTGACCGTCATTGCTTCTTCGCAAGAACACGCGACACGCACTAAGCCAACGTCGATTGGGAATCTGCGGCGCTATCGCCAACGTCGCGCTCGCTGTATCCGCGCCAGCCCTGCTGACCGGCTGCGATTCACATGACGGGTCATCGCAAGAATCCTCCCTCGCGCAAGCCCGTGCCCTAGCCGACGCCGGTGACGTCGAGGGGGCAAGGTTCGCCCTGCGCCGCGCGTTGGCGGATATCGGTAAAGACCCCGCCATATTGCTCGCCCTTGCCGAGACTGAGCTTCAACTCAGCCGCCCCGATCTGGCTATCACCACCTTGGAGCAGGCCAGCGAGGCTGGCGCCGCGCCAGATATCACGGCGGAGCTGCGAGCACGCGCCTACTACGACGACAACGACGTCCGCTCCCTCCACGCACTCGCCAACGACGCTTCCTTGACACCAAGGGCCTCATTCCTCGCCAACTACTTCGCGGCGCGCGCAAGCGCTGAGAACCCCGCGGCGAGCCCAGAGGACGTCTTCGACCGCTTCTTCTCACTTTTTCGAGCGCGTACCTCTCTATCCGACACGCACGAGGCATTCCTTGGCGATATGGGAGTCGACAGCGCACTCAGCTCCCTGGAGATCGAAAGGGACGAGGTCGCTCAGGCGAGGGCGCATACGGACTGTATCGGGGTGCGCTCGCAGGTAACGAGGTGGGCGCCGACCCCCTTGGATGCCAACCGGCGGGTGCACCGCGTCGGCCCAGGTGAAGCATACGCCACCGTGGCGGAAGCCGCCGCCGCCGCTAACGATGGCGATGCGGTTGAAATCCTAGCCGGCGACTACCCAGGCGATGTCGCCATTTGGCCCCAGAGCAACCTGCTCATCCGCGGAGTGGGCGGGCGACCGCACATCATGGCCAATGGTCGTAACGTCGCCCAACGCGATGCGTGGCAGTTTCGCGGTAACGATGTGATCGTGGAAAACGTGGAGATCTCCGGCGCACAGTCCCCGTACCACAACGGCGCAGCGATCCGCCACGTCGGCAGCAACCTCACGCTTCGCCACGTCTACCTCCATCACAACGAGAACGGTGTGCTGGCCTCACGCGCGCCCACCAGTCACGTGCGCATCGAATACTCAGAATTCGCTTTCAATGGCTACGAGGACGGCAAGGCGCACAATCTGTACATCGCCGCTGTCGCCAGCTTGGACTTCCGCTACAACTACTCACACGACTCGAACACAGGCCACCTTCTGAAGTCGCGCGCCAGTAAAGCGACCATCGCCTACAATCGCTTTACCGACGAAACGGGCACCGGAAGTTACCTCTTCGATGCCGCCAACGGTGGCATCGTGCTGCTGATCGGGAACGTGTTCGAACAAGCAGCGAACACACCCAACAGGCATGCCATATCCTACGGCGCAGAGGGTCTGCGCTATGAGGACAACGATCTGATCGTGTTACACAACACGTTGTACAACCGCGCCTTCCGGGGCGTCTTCCTCAAACTAGGCACCCGCACACGCACCTACTTCGCAAACAACATTGCTATCGGGGCCCCCACGGGCTTGGTCAGCACTGATTACATTCACTCGGTAAAACGGGAGGCTAACATCACGGCCGTTGAGCATGGAGTAAGTGATCCGGCAAACTTCGACTTCTCTCTGACTTTCGCTTCCCCCGCCGTCGACGGCGGAGAAGTCGTAAGCCCGCGGGCGCAACGCGAGTACGTGCATCCTGTAGGGTGGCGCGATCGAGCGCAGGTGCACCGGCCGGACATCGGCGCGTACGAGACCTGTAGGGGAGCACTCGTCGCGACCGCCGCGAGGTAGCCCCCATCAACGGGGCAATCGCTCCTCTGCCCGTGCCGCGTCTCGCATGACGCCTCCAGGCACTGCCAAGGACGGTGGTGGATCTATCCCCGCGACCCCAAACCCATACCAGGTGAGCGCTGCACGCTGCGGGCTACGACGCACCTCCTCCCCCGACCCTCGGTCCACCCAGACGGCATCGAAGGTACCGCGCGTGGTCATCAACCCCCTCCAAAGCACTGCAGAATCAGCAAAGAAAGCCTCGTCCACGTTCCAGTAGCTACGCTGCGCCACGTGCTCTGGAAGCTGAGCCGACACATGCCCACCGCTGATGATGGTGAGAAAATCGGGGGAGATCGTATGCTCGACCGAACGCGGCGACTCACCCTCGCGGTTCACGCTCGAGCCCCAACCGATGCGCATCGCCTGCCCGGCTCGAATCGCAGCGTGCACGTTCTCTAGAGCCCCGCCTAGCGGTTGGCCTTGCGCATCGTGACGGTAGAGCACTCGCCACCTTGGCGCGGCAGCGCTACACCAGACGATGCGAACGGCCCGCGAGCCGCGTCTACCGCCTTCCCGGGGCGTGCTCAGGGCACCGGCGAGAGTGCCATCGGTGCCGAGAATTCCGCGCCATTCGCTCCATGGCGACGGCATCTCCACCCGGGCTTCCTCGCGCACCGGGCGCTGACGGTGTATCGCCTGCACCTGGGCAAATACCTCACCCTCCCATGCGGTGATGAAGCTGGCGTCCGCCCAATGCACTAGCTCCCCTACGCCGTCGGCATCGAAATCGATAGCCCAACCGATACGCAGGGGTTCGCCACGTGTTACGGCGTCGCGCACGGCATCCTTATCGCCCCACTCCGGTCGACCGTCGAAGCCGCTGACGAACAGCTGCGTGGGGCATGAGAGGGCGCCGTGACTCGCCGCGGGCACGCACAGGCACAGCAGGATGAACACGCGAACGGCGAGCATGGCAGGGGCGCTCCGTAGCGGCAACGACGAAGCCGTCGATGCTACTCACAGTCAGCTGCGCAATGGCCCTCGGCCTACGGGGAGTAACGTAAGCGGTACTACGATGCCCGCTGACGACGGCGAGTGGCGCCCACCGCCGCGGCCAGCAACGCGAGGCCGAAGCCGCCAAACGCCCCGCCGCCACCGCCGCCATCATCGCCAGCCTCCTCGTCCCCTCCGTCCTCTTCGTCCGGGGGGATCGGTGCAGAGACGGTGCTGAGCAGCGTCGTATTGCCTGCATCAAACATCAGGTCAGTGATGTACTCAGCGCCGAAATCGATCGCCTCACCGGCAGGGGCGTTGTTGGAGTTTTGGATGCGCCCGGTGCCGTCGGCGCGCAGCTCGAACAGCGCCGGGTGGAAGCGCCCCGTGTCCATCTCCCGCCCGTTGAAGGTGAACACGACCTCATCTCCCACCAGCTCGCTGACTTGGACACCATCATCGATCACGGCGGCCGGGTCGATCTCGAAGCTCAGGGAACTGCCCTGGGCGTAGAAGTCCTCACCGGTGATTTCGCGCTGTAAGTCGAAGGCGGTGAAGCCCGATGGCGTGCCGGCCTCCAACTCGCCTTGCACCTGGTAGGTGACGCTCGTGATTGGAGGATCGACGTACGCAGTGCCGGCTTCGAGCGGTGCATCGATGACTATCTCAATGTTGAACAAACCCACATCGCTGAAGGTGTTGGTGAGCGTGTAGTCGTTGTTTGAGGTAAAGAACATGGTCGTCTGCTGAGCCCGCACGTTAGGGGCCAAAAGCAGCACCAGGGAGCTGATCGCCAGCGCGATCCACGGGATACGAACGGTCATCTGATCTCCGCTAAACAAGGGTGTGTTGTCAGTAACAACGCGGTGCTCGCCGATCTGTTGACGGCATGATCTAGGCGCGCGCGTGATTCCCGTTGCCATGCGCCAACGCCAACAGCCACTCGCGTACGGCGGGATCCTGCGTGAGTCCAACGGCTCGGCGCAGCGCTCGATCTGCATCGTCGCTTCGTTCACCGGCGCGCAGGGCGTGCGCGTAGGTGACCCAGTAAGGTTGGTAAGTATCAACTGACTTTGCCGATAGGGCCTCAAGTGCTTGCACCGCGGCGGGCGCGCCGTGCGCCTCCAACAGTACGGCGGCACGACCAACCCGCACACCCACGGCATCTGTGTACGTGAGCAGCGCATCGTACAGCTGCGCTAAGGCGTGCCAACGCGGCGTACCGCTCATAGCCATCTCGCAGTGAACGGATTGAATCGCCGCTTCACACTGATAGCGACCGGGGCGACCGGCACGCGCAGCCCGAGTCAGTAGCGCTTCGGCATCGCTGATGAGTGGACCTGACCAACGCGTCGTATCCTGCTGACTCAGGGGCACGAAGCGTCCTGCATCATCGCGCCTCGCGGCACGACGCGACTCGCAATAGCACATCAAGGCCAGCAACCCCAGCACCTCGGGCTCCGGCAGCAGGCGCACTAGCACTTGCCCAAGCCATATAGCCTCTTCAGCAAGGCCCTGCACTCGCCCCATATCCATCTCGCCATCGGCGAGAGCCTCCCAACCCGCACCGTAGGCGGCGTAGATGGCGCCAAGCACGTCCTCCAGGCGCTCGCGCAAGGCATCACCCTCGGGCACGGTGTAAGCGATACCGGCATCGCGGATACGCGCTTTGGCTCGCACCAAACGTTGGCCCATCGTCGCTGGCGAGACGAGAAACGCGCTGGCGATGCGTGCAGCGTCGAGACCGAGCACGGTTTGCAGCATTAGGGGCGTGCGCGCGGCGGGGTCGATAGCCGGGTGGGCACATACGAACAGAAGCATTAGGCGATCGTCAGGGAAGTCCTCAGCATGCGCATCATGCCCCGCTAGGGTCTCTTGCAGCTGAGCGACGGTGTAGCGGTGGTGCTCACGCACCTTGGCGGCGCGCTCGCGGTGGCCCAGGTTGCGCCGAGCGGCGGTCAGCAACCACGCCTCGGGGCTGTTCGGCACGCCTCGCGCAGGCCAGGTGCGAAGGGCAGCGGCGAAGGCCTCGGACAAGGCATCCTCGGCCGCCATGATGTCTCGCGACCGCCGGCTGAGCAGCGCAACGAGGCGGCCGTAAGAAAGGCGCGCCACCGCTTCGGCGGCGCGCTCGCTATCGATCTTCGACATCCAGCTCGAGGGAGGCGGCGCGATAGCGCCGTCTCAAGCGTCCGCCGGCGGCGGCAGCACAGGGCGCACTTCCACCGAACCGTAGGTCGCTGCGGGCGAACACGCCGCCCAGGTGAGGGCAGCGTCGAGATCGGTCACCTCGATGACGAAGTAACCGCCCAACTGCTCCTTGCTATCGGCAAAGGGGCCGTCCTGAACCACTCGCTTACCATCGCGAACACGCACAGTGGTGGCCGTGTGCGGCGGCATCAAGCCATCGCCGTTCACCACCACGCCAGACTCGCGCAGGGTCTGCACGTAGTCCTGCCATGCGCCCCAGTAGGCGTCGGCACGGGCGGGATCTTCGCGCTTAGCGAAGGCGTCCTTGTCTTCTGTGAACATCAGCATGTACTGCATCGATTCTCTCCTTGGTGGGGCGCGGGCCAACCCCGCGCTCACCTGGATGAGCCGCCAGCTCACACGATTTCGACAACCCGGGCAATTCGCGCTCATCCCGCGCGCCTGCTAGATCGCCACACCGCCCAAGCGCTCGCTCGGACGCGAGAACGCAGGAACGCTTGTGCGCGACCCCCGTATCCAATATCTTCGCATCTCTGAATATATGAATATATGACCATGAGGTCGCACGTTTAAGCGGAAGGGAACAGCGCCCGTGCCGAGTCGCATCGTGGTCGCCAAGGAACTGGCTGACATCTTCAAGGTCCTATCGCACCCCGATCGTCTACGCATCATCGAGGAGCTGCGCGCCGGGCAGATGGACGTCAACACGCTACACATGAGCTTAGGGCTTCCGGCGACGCGCGTGTCCCAGCACCTCAGCTTGCTGCGGGCCCACCGCCTCGTGACCGACTCGCGGGATGGACGACACGTCTACTACGCATTGACACAGCCAGACCTGGCCGCCTGGGTGGTCGACGGTTTGCGATTTATCGAATCCCGCATGGCATCCGACTCGCAGGGCCGGCGCGCTCTGCGCAAGGCGCGAGAGCTGTGGTCGACCGAGAATCCCGCTTCTAAACCCAACGATAAGTAACGACAGGAGAGAACCGTGAACGAGAGGATGAGGATGCCACCAGGCCGGAGGGCTACCCCATGACGAACAAGCCAGACCTTCGTCGGGATATCCCATCCGGCATCGTCGTGTTCTTCGTAGCGATACCTCTGTGCCTGGGCATCGCCCTCGCCAGTGGCGCGCCGCTGCTCTCAGGGCTGATCGCCGGCATCGTCGGCGGCATCGTCGTGGGCAGCCTGAGCAGCTCTGCCCTCGGCGTGTCTGGCCCCGCCGCTGGCCTGGCGGTGATCGTGGCCGCGGCCATCGCCGATCTCGGTAGCTTCGAGGCCTTCCTCGCCGCGGTCGTGCTCGCAGGCATCATCCAGATGGGTTTCGGCCTTGCGCGGGCTGGCGTACTGGCTTACTTCTTCCCCTCTGCAGTGGTGAAAGGGATGCTCAGTGGCATTGGGCTGCTGATCATTCTCAAGCAAATCCCGTACGCGATCGGCTGGAATGCGAACCCCGGTGACTTCCAGTTCAACCAAATCGATGGCGGAACCACCCTCTCCGAGCTCTGGCTCGCCATCACCAACTTCGCCCCTAGCGCGTTGTTCGTGGCCGCCGTGTCCTTGGCGATTCTGATCACTTGGGACCAGGTGCTGATCAAGCGCGGCAAGATCTTCCAGCTCATCCAGGGGCCGCTCGTGGCGGTAGTCGTGGGCATCCTCTATCAGGTGGTCACATCCGCCGTAGCACCGGAGTGGGCCCTCACCAAGGACCAGCTCGTCAAGCTCCCCGAGTTCGACGGTGTCGGTGATGTGTTCGGATCGCTCGTCGGCCCCGATTGGTCGCAGCTCGGTAACTCGTCCATCTACCTAACGGCATTTACGATCGCCGTGGTGGCGAGCCTGGAGACCCTGCTCTGTGTCGAGGCCACCGACAAGCTAGATCCCGTGCGCCGCGTGACCCCGACCAATCGTGAACTCTTCGCACAAGGGGTGGGTAACACCGTATCGGGCTTGGTCGGCGGGCTGCCCGTCACTCAGGTGATCGTGCGCAGTTCGGCCAACATCCAGTCCGGCGCGACGTCGAAGGTCAGTGCCATCTGGCACGGGGTTCTGCTGTTGGTCGCTGTGCTGTTCGCCGCGCCCCTAATGAACCTGGTGCCACTCGCAGCCCTTGCGGCTATCTTGCTGGTGGTTGGCTACAAGCTCGCTAAGCCCTCCCTGTTCAAGCAGATCTACGATCAGGGCCCAGGCCAGTTCGTGCCGTTCATGGTCACGATCGTTGCCATTTTGCTTACGGACCTCCTTACCGGCGTATTCCTCGGCCTCGGCGTGGGACTGCTCGGCGTGCTCTACCGCGCCTACGCCAACTCGCACTGGGTGGAAATGCGCGAGAGCGACGATGCGCAGTCGGTGCACCACGTCGACATGCGCCTGGGCGAACACGTCTCGTTCCTGAGCCGCGGCGCGATCCTACGCCAGCTCACGGACATTCCAGACGGCTCAGCCGTAAGCATCGACATGAGCCGCACGCACGGCATGGACCATGATGTGCGGGAGATTCTGGAGGACTTCCAACGATCCGCCGAGCGGCGCAAGCTGCAGGTGGATATAACGCCACCATCACCCAAAACACGCCTGCGTCCCGTAGACGTTTTGCCTAAGGCACAGCCGCAAAGTTGACCGCCTGAGCACGATGCTGCTCGGTCCGGCGAGCACTGCACTTACAAGCCATGACCTGCCTTAGCGCAGGCGAAGGAAAGGAGTCAAGACAATGACCAGCGCAATTACGGAACAAGAGTTGGCCGAGGCTCGCAAGATCTGGGGCGACGCGCTCGTCGCCATATCCAAGGCCTACGACGAGAGCGGGATCGAAGCTGCCACAGAGCTTGCCAACGGTGCCATTGACGCCGCCTACGGCTACAACCTGGGCGACGTGCTCTTCAAGCCCACGCTCGCGAGCGGCGACCAGACCTTTCGCCCGACCAGGGAAGGCGCCCTGTCTTACTTCGTGGGTCACAACGACAAGTACCCACGCGACGGCGGCTTCGGCATCAAGAGCTGGCGCTCGGTCGTCTGCGAAACCTCCGCCTCCTTCATCCAGGGGGATGTCGCCATGTGGATGGGCTGGGTGACTTTCACTGACCGCGACGGCAACGTCACCAAGGTCGACAAGAGTTGGGGCTACAAAAAGGACGAAGAGGGCACGCTGCGCATCGTCCTGCACCACTCGTCCCTACCCTATCAACCGGTGTAGCGAACCTAAGTGTTCGCTAGAGCGCCGCAGACTGCCAAGGACAGGGGGTGGTCTCGGCGCTCTCGCCCAGATCGTCGGCTCGACCGGCCGCGCCTGCCTGAGCGGCCGGATGGCCGTACCTGGCTCGAGCCCTCAAGGATGTCGGTGTTCCTTACACTCAGCTGCACGCCAAAACCATGTCGCCTCACAACCAGCTGATAGTGAAAGGGAAACGGCTCTTTCGCGGAAAAGGCACGGCACTTGCCTATAGGTAGGCTCGCGGCGGGGACTTGCAACTCGTTGCCGCTGCGCGGCGCGTTGCCCCATACCCCAGTGACGCGGGCGCCAGCCAACCTGGACGTTGGCTACACACTCTTGAGAACACCATGGAGAGGCCTTCAGTGATTTCATCCAAGACCATGCTTGCAGGCGTCCTCCTGCTGAGCGCAAGCCTGAGCGGTCAGGCTTGGGCGGTCTCGACCTTCACCGAGACGTTCAACACCGACGATAGCAACTGGCTCGACGGCACATCCCAGACGCCGATCTACAACGCGACAGGTGGCATAGATGACTCAGGGTTCATCTCCTACCTGGCACCTCCCTTCAACTCTGGGGGAGGTGGCTTCGGTGATCCGCTGCTGATCATGTTCCGCGGGAACGACGCGAACGATGCGAGCGGTGGCGCATTCGTGGGCGATTGGCTGGCGAGCGGCGTCACCTCGTTCAGCGTTGCCGTGCGCCACAACGCCGACACAGCGTTGAACTTCTACGCCCGGCTCGCAGGTTTCGGCGGTGCAGGTGCAAGCCTGTCCAACGACAGTATCTTTGAAATCGCGCCGGATACCTGGACCACCATCTCCTTCGATATCGTCGACAGCGATCCCCCGTTCGTGTCGTACGGCTCCTCAACCTTTGAAGGCGTATTCTCCAACATTCTGAACTTGCAGCTTGGTCTGTACCTGCCAGAGAACACCGACTTCGACAGCTTGATGTTGGACCTCGATAACGTCTCCATCACCGCGGTGCCTCTGCCCGCCGCCGCCTGGCTGTTCGTCTCAGGCCTAGTCAGTCTGCTCGCTGGCGCACGGCGCAAGGGCTAAACCGCTTATCACGGCGAGCCCCGAGCTCAGCGAGCCTGAGCTCGGGTCGCCCGCCGCACTGTCGCCCGCTACGGTTCGGTCGCCACCGTGTCTAGCAAGAACTCGATGCCGTTCACATCCATCGAGGTGATGAACAGGTCCTTAACCCTGATCGAGATCTGCTGGATCCGTTGCACCGCCTGGAGCTCACTCACGGTGTCACCCGCCCGCTGCGCCTGGTCAGCCGCAGCAGCCTGATTGGCGATCGTGTTTTGCACCTGCGCGACGTCACCCATCGCCGAGACCGCCTCGGCGATCGTGAGGTAGCTAAGCCCATCGCGCCAGTCCTCGGAGGCGAAGTCCTCGGCCACCAGGAACCACTCGCTGAGGTCTTCGCCGGCGGCGCCGACGCCTAGTTCGCAGCGTGCGGCTTCCAGCACGCGCGTGCCGAGACCGCCGAGGAAGTCGTTGGAGGTGCCATCGATCCAACGTTCGCTAAAGACCTCTTCGCCCGTTATCAGGCCGTCGAAGTCTGTGTCGAAGTTGCCGAGCAGTTCGCGCGTACCGGGAAACTCGTCCGAGCGGATAACGTCTGCGATGTCGATTCCCGTACCACGAACCGCAGCGGCCGCTTCAACCGCGAAGGTGCGAAGCAGGCGCGCGACGCCTTCATCGCGCCGCTCCCGGGCGCCCGGCGTGGGCACTTCCACCAGGGCCTCGCCCACCTGGAACAGCGTGTCTACGGCCGGTCCGGGGATAGCGGGTTCGGCGACGATGACCACGAAGGGGGCAGGGTCCGGGAACGCAATGCCCGCCTCGCTGAACAGGCCTTCGAAGAACGCGCGTCGCTCGCTCAGATCCTCCAGGGTGAAGTAGTAGCCAGCATCGCTTCCATCGAGGGCCTCCTCCTCGAGTTCGCACAGGCCCGCACCGTCGGTTCGCCACCATTCAGCGAGTTCGGCCAGGTTCTCAGGCCCGCGCCCAAAGCGCTCGCCAAAGCTGTCGGACGGGCAAACGAGCAGACTCAAGGTACTGGTGGCACTTCGTCTCGCCGCGGATTCGCGGACCTGCTGAACAGCCGGTAGCAGGAGCGCGACCAACACGCCAACCACGGCGATGACGACGAGCAGTTCAACGAGCGTAAAGCCGTTTTGAGAGTGATCGCTGCTGAGCGAGCGCTGGTGGACTTGGGAACGCATGAGGGGTCTCCTGTTCTGTTGCTGATGCCGGGCGTCTTCCACGCCCCCAACAGCATCTACGCAAAGAACGCAGAAACTCTGACAGAAACTAGCGATTCATCGCTTCTTGAGAAAGACTTCACTCTGATCGCCTAGCGGTCCGCCCCCTGTTCCGGTCACGAAGGCACTACCACTGGCCTTGAACCGATTCGTTCAACGGCGCTTCGAAACGGAGCGCGACAATTTGATGCTGGTAGCGCAGCGCAGCAGATTCGACGCGCTGCTGCGCATGGTCACTTTCGCCCTGATCGCCGTCGGCTTGAGCTTCGGCTTCGACGACCGGACGTTCCTGTATTGGTTCTTCGCCCGGCTCGCGACCACCTTGCTAGCGGGAACCTGCATCACCCGCTTCCAAAAGCACCCGACCCCCGGCCGCTTTGTGGCCGTCTTCCTTGCCTACGTGCTGGATGCATTTGTCTTCTTCTGGCTGGTGTTCTACTTCTGGCTGACCTTCGAGCCCCACTACCAGCTGATCTCGGTGCTAATGCTGGCCGCCGCCTTCATCTACAGCCTGACCCACCGCCTGCGGGTACCCTCCCTGGGGCTGATCTACGTGGTGGGGATACAGCTGTCCTTCAGCCTGTTCTGGGTCACCCTGCTGATCGGGGAGAGGGCGCCCACCGACGTAGGACTTGCGATCACCGTGATGGGGCTGCAGTTCTACCACGCGTTGACGATGCACGAGACCTTCTCCACCTTGGCCACGATCGATCGGGACGCACGCAGAGGAGAGGCAGCCAGAAAGCTGGAAGCGATGGGTCGTGTCGCCGGGGGGGTAGCCCACGCGTTCAACAATCACCTTACGACGATTGTCGGCGGCATCGACTTGGCGCGATCTCGGCGACCTAGCCCGGAGGCGCAAAGGACCTTGGGGCTCGCCATGGAAGCCGCCCGCAACGCGAGTCAAGACGTGTCACGGCTCCTGGCCTACACCCATCAACTTCCACTTCAGCCTGCCCAGTGCCACCTGGCCGATGTTCTTAGCGAGCTCGAGGCGCACCATCGCAGCCGCAGCCACCCCCGCGAGATCGCATTCAGCGCCGAAGTATCTCCCGAGCTTCCGCTGCTGCACGTGGACCGAGAGCAGCTACTAGCCGCTCTCACGGAGTTGCTCGACAACGCCGTTCACGCAGGCGCTGACCAGATCACCGTCAGGGGCAGTATCAGCAGCGATGCGGACTCGGCGATCGACGTGAAAATGAGTGACAACGGCACCGGCGTTGCTCCGCAGATCGCGGAACGCGTCTTCGATCCCTTCTTCAGCGAATCAGCGGCGAAACCCGGCTTGGGCCTGTCGATGGTCAAAGGATTCACTGAGCAGTCGGGGGGAGATGTGACCCTTTACCCCAGCGAAGGCGGCGACACGACATTTGTGCTACGCCTGCCAATCGAGGGGAGCACCACCGCATACGATAGGTAGGCTTCTTGATTGCTGACGTCCACGACCTTCGGCCTCGGTTGCACTACTCACTGCTCTCCTTGCGGCGCAATCCTAGGCAGCAACAGGTACGAATCGTAGCTGCCCCCAAAGTGGAGCACATGCAGACCTTGATTGACGCTCGTGTCTTTCTTGAAGATGGGCGCATGGACGACATCCGTGGCCGAGATGATCAGCCGCAGACGCTCCCCTTGGCGGAAGAACGTACTGCTTGGGCAGAAAGCGATCTCCAGCGGTACGATCTCACCAGGTTGCAGCGGTTGGTCGCGAGCACCCAAGGGCACCGGATGGAACGGCCGGCTAGCCGCGTCGTCGAGCTCCCGTCGCGCCGCACGCCCGTAGCCCCGGGTGATCATGTCCTGATCCTGCCCGACGGCACCGAAGAACCGCACTGATCGACCAGCGGCATCTCGCTTGTCGAGGAAGCAACACAGCACGAGGTCGTCAGGTGCGGGCAAATCGCGCCGGTCGGAGCGCGCCTCCACCCACACCCTGAGCTTTGCGTAGCCAGTGATCTCCGTATCCTCATCGAAGAGGTAGTCGAAGAAAGCGTGCCCAGCCGAGCCCTCGTAAACGACTTCAACGCCGGTCAGTGGCGCTTGTCGCGACAGTGTGTTGTGCTCATCTAGGTGTAGGTGATCGTAGGCGGTACTTGCCAGAGGCCAGGAGTCTCCCCAGCGCACCTCATGAACCGCATCCCGGCTAGCACGCACCTCAATCCGCACCCGCGGTCTATCATCGAATCCGTTAGCTTCACCTTTCAGAAAGTGATCCATGAACTCCTTCTGCAACGCGAGGGACTCGGGGCGGTAGAATTCCGTCCACTTTCCGCTGCGGTGCGTGTACAGCCATTTCTGAGGGGAATTCGCCTGCTCGAAGGCCCGGAATGAGCCCAAGGTGTGCAGCTCATGGTCCGAGAAGGATGCGCACAGGAGCATCGGTACGCGAATGTTCGCGAGGGGCGGCGCCTTGGCTTTCCAGTAGTCGTCGTAGTAAGGATGCAGCGCCAGCGCCTCTAGGGGGATGGCCTCCTCTACCGACAGGTAGTCATCGAGGGATGTATTGAGCGGCTCCCTGACTTCCGTATTCCACCAGAAATCTAGAAATCCCACATCCGCCACGCCCCCTCGGCACACGAGATCCTGGTACAGATCGGACACTCCTTCCCAAGGGATCATGCACTTTAGCGCCGCAGGCGAGACAGCCCCCTCGGGCGTTGCCGCAGCGAGGTACTGGCTGATGCACAGAAAGCTCACCCCGCATAAGCCCACCTTGCCATCGCACCATGGCTGCGCTGCCACGTACTCGATAGCCCGGCGGTAGCACTCGCCTTGGTGTGCGGAGACGATCGAGGCGGGACCTTCGCTATTGGCGAATCCCGGCAGATTTAGATTGACGAGCGTGTAGCCGGCGGGGACCCAAAAATTCGGATCCGGCGACTCCCAGCTTGTCAGCGTTGAAAAGCGTGGCTTCCCCTCCGCCTGTGGCAACAGGCGATACTGCTGGGGAGGTCCGCCGAGGGGCGTCTTGCCGAGCGCGGGAATCAGGTGATTGTCGTAGGGGTGGGCGCACATCACGACCGGGTCAGCTGCGTCCGCGGTCCGACGCCGTCGGGAATAGAACACATTGGCGGTAAGCGAAAACCCCTCAGGCATGGGAATCTCGACGTCATAGGAGGCATCGACGTCGCCATCCGGCTGCACGAGCTCGCACTGCGGACGGAAGAGCTGGCCGCGAAGCATCGCACGGCGTAGCACGGGCCATGCCGCGCGCAGGGTCGAGAACGTGGCCACTGCTATCGCCTCCGGGTGACTGCGTAGAGATGAGCAGTCTGCACGCTGGGGACGGGTGTCCGCTTGATCTGAGTTAAGTTGGCCGGCACCACAGTGAGATAGGCTGCGCCGGCACGAGACGGCCTAGTCTCGTCGTAACTTTCCCCATCGCACAGCGCCGTCGCAAGGAGTCGAGAGTGGTGCAGGTCATGGCTGCCCTCGCGGGGGACATCGCTGAGAAGGGCATCGCCATGGCGCCACGCGATTGGGCCGCACTACGCCCCCTTCTGCGCCCCGTGAGCTACAGCAAGGGCGAGTGCATCTACCGAATGGAGGAAATCGGCGCCAGCTGGCTGTTTCTAGCGGACGGTGTCACGGCGTCGATCCAAACCCACGCCGACGGTAGCCTGACGATCGCCAGGTTCTTCGAAGACCGACAGGTGTGCGGCAATCTCACCAGCACCTGGTCTGAGCAGTACGCGAGCGACGACCTCGTCGCCATTACGCAGGTGAGCGGGGTTGAGATCGCAGGGGATGTGTTCCGCCAACAAATGTTGGAGGGCGGGGACTTCGGCCGCTATCTGCGTCTCAAAGCGATGGAGACGCTCTGCTTCGACAAGGAGCTTATCGTGGCGAAAACCCAGCTAGACCTGGAGAAGCGCTACCGATTCCTCGAGGAGCACTACCAGCGCGTGGTCGGGTCAGCGATGCAGAAGCAGCTCGCCGCGTTCACGGGGGTCACGCCGGAGGCCCTGAGCCGATTCCTAAGGCGACGCTCCGGACGCTAGCAGTGCGGCAAACCCCTGCTCACCCCTCGCGAGCAAGATCGACAAGACCAACGAGCAGCACTAGCAGGCCCCTGA
This sequence comes from Pseudomonadota bacterium, assembly GCA_039193195.1. Lineage (NCBI taxonomy): Bacteria > Pseudomonadati > Pseudomonadota > Pseudomonadota bacterium. The sequence continues at coordinate 121,031 of JBCCWS010000005.1, read as the reverse complement.
CGCAGTTGGTCCTAGTGACACCTGACCCAGCTGCAGCCGCGAGCACTCCCCGCCAACGCACGCTGGTCTGCGAGAGATAGTATGCTTGCTAGTAGCACCCTGCAGGTCTACGTCAGACTTGCCGGAGAGACGCATCAGGAGAGCTGATCGAACATGCCGAGGGACGAAGCAGCCGCGGTGGACTCAGGTGCCGTCATCGATATCAGTGCCGTTACAGAGCAGCGAATCAGCTCTGTCGCTGACCTGATCGAATTGGAGGAAGAGCTCTCCTTTTACACCCACTTCGACTGGTGCTTCCGTGGCCAGCCGCGCACCTATGGCAACCTGATGCCATCATTTCAGCGCCAGTTCGCACGCGAAGCGGTCGGCGCCGCTGCGATCATCGAGGGGCGCTTGATGAGCGCCTTTCGCGAGCACTACACGAAGCTGCCTGATCGCAGCGAGGAGATGCCCCAGCCGGAGCACATCACCTCAGGCTTTGATCTTCGGTGTTTGAGCATGATGCAGCACTACGAGATCCCGACGCGGCTTCTCGATTGGTCGAGTTCGATTTGGACCTCCAGCTACTTCGCCTGCGTGAGCGAGCCCTCAAAGGATGCGGAACTCTGGTTTTACGATCGCCACCTTTTCGACGATCAACGCGCGGGCGGCTCACAGTTCTATAGCCTGTTGTCGACGCAATCACCTCCTCTACCCGAGGCGAGCGTGCTGTCAGAGCGTGAGGCTGGGTTGATCCTCGAGCTCGACCCGCGGATCTCTCCCCGGATGGTTCAGCAAGTCGCCCACCACACGGTCAGCACGGAGATATTCTCGGACCATGCCCCGCTCCTCTACGACAAGCAGCATGATCTCAACTACCTTGAACTCCACGGAGTGCGAGGCCTACGACGCAAGGTCATCGACGCATCCTGCAAAGGCAAGGTCCTACAGTTTCTGGCAGAGTCCAAGAACATCACTGCCAGTACGATCTTCCCCGACGTCGTTGGCCTGGGCCGCTTCCTGCGATCGCAGCTCGACTCCCTGCGCACGATGATGTTCTAGGGCGAGCGGCGGTCGATCCACCTAGCGCACCGCACCGCCGCGAGTTTCCGTCATCGCTTACAGCGTCGCGGTGAAGCCTGCGACTGACCGAGACTGCGCCTAGAAGTGCGGATTGAAGCGGAACGACTCGAGCTCCTTTCGCAGCGCCCTGTGGTACATCGGAATCCCAAACCAGGAGTACGCCACCAGCCCAAGCCAACCGAAGGAAAGGAGCGCCCCCACGCCTGGCTGGCCGAGGTCCTTCGCCGCCACCGACAGTAGGTTAAAAAACAGGTAGCCGAAAATCAGCACGAGTGCAGACTTCGCGCTGCCCAAGCCCGAAAGCCAACTGTTGAAGCGCCACCAAAGCCCCAGTACCAGGTTGCGCCGCATGCGGATATTAGCGAACAGGATGAGTGCCTGCCGATCGCTGGGATTCTGCATGATGGCGAACTTGGCGTGATCCTCGGCTCGCTCAGCGTTGCCGAGATTCAACTGGATCTTGCCCAGCAGCACGTTGGTCTGGGGGTTCGAGGGGTTGGCGCGTATGGCGGTGGTCGCGTACTCCAACGCCATCTTGGTGTCGCCGCGCAGCAGGTAGTACTCGGCGTAGGCCTGGGGGATGCTAGGGCTGTCCGGCGCCAGCGAGGCCGCCTTGTCGATGCTGGCCTTCGAGTCGCGCGGCTGCTCTAGCAACTCGTAGATATCGGCGACTAGCAGATGCGTCTGCGCGTCTTGCGGATTCAGCTCTAGAGCTTTGTGGCAAGCGGCTAGGGCTTGCCTCAACTTGCGCTGCAGTACTAGAAGTTTCGCATGCACATAGAAGAGGAACGGGGAGGCGGGATCGAGGGAAAGTGCCACATCGATCTCATAGGCGGCAGCCGCCATGCGCCTATTGCCCATCAGACACACGGCCAGCATGCCGTGATACTGAGCGACGTTCGGGCTCTCCGACAGTAACTCGACCAGCTGATCGATCGCTGCCTGCGTCGCGCCGTTTTGCTGGTGGCGCACCGCCAGGGCGAAACGGTAGTCCTCGCCGCTCACCGGCGATCGCCCTGAATGTACTGGAACAGCGCGTAGCTGGTGGCTTGGCGAAACACGACCATATAGACCGCTAGAAAGAACAGGCCAAAGGTCAGTATGCGCAGGTAAGGGTAGGCACCTTCCTCGGTGAAGGGCAACACACCGGCCTGGATCAGGGCAAGCACGATAAACAGCAAGCCAACGACGCCGAGCGCACCCAGCAACATGGTTAGAATCTCCTTGCCGAGCGTCGGGCTGCCGAGCGCATAGCCGTTAAGTGCAAGCCACAGCATTGGCAGCCAGTAGCGCCCGCCCGCCGGGGGCAGCCAAAACAGGGGAATGATCATGGAGGCGAGCAGAATGACCGTCGGATCCACGATCAGGCTTTCCATACCCCTGCGGGCCTTGGGCTCATCGATGATCTTGTAGGTGGTCATTGCCCGTGCTTCTCTAGGAACTCGACCACATCGTTGTAGCGTCCACCGTCGTTGGCGTAGCGCGCGTAGTTGCGCGCGGTGGTGAGCCACTCGACGGTGCTCGAGCGGGACTCTCCGAGGGCATCCTTGAAGTGCTCGAAGGAGATCGGCTGATCCTCGCCAGCTTCGATGGAGGCGTCGATCGCCTCGTCGGCCGCCATCTCCACCAGATTGGCGAGATCGGCGCCGGAGTAGCCGTTCGTCTTCTTCGCGAGCAGCAAGTAATCGATATCGCCCGTGGCCGGGCGCTCCCTCATGTGATGCTGAAGAATGGCGCCACGCGCCTCGCGATCAGGCGGCGGCACAAAGAACATTCGATCGAAGCGCCCCGGGCGCAGGAAGGCGGGATCGAGGGCCCACGGCACGTTGGTGGAGGCGAGCACGAGCACGCCCGCGTTGTTTTGCGCGTAGCCATCGAGCTCCGTCAGCATGAGACTAACGACCTTACTCGCTGTCGCATTGTGCGTGTGTTCGCGCTTGCCAGCGAGGGCTTCGATCTCGTCGAAGAAAAGCACGCTCGGGGCCTCCGCGCGGGCTTTCTCGAAGATCGCGTGGAGCTTGCGCTCCGACTCACCAATGTACATGTCGAGGACGTCGGCGATCTCGACGTTGAAGAACGAGGCGTTGCACTCGCCGGCGGTGGCACGGGCGAGCAAGGTCTTGCCACAGCCTGGAGGGCCGTAGAGCAGCACGCCGCCGCCGATCTTCTTGCGGAAACGAGAGAACAGGGATGGCTTTTGAAAGGGCATGATGATGCGCTTATTGACCTGGCGCTTGACCTTCTCGAGGCCCACAACATCATCGAAAGTGGTGGCGCTGGCGCGATAGCGATCTATATTGACCACCTCCATTGGGTCAACCTTCTCGACCAGACGCAAGCGCGTCACGCTGGCCGGCGAATCTGCGGCGACGCCGAGGCGCTCGTTCATGGTCTCATCCTGCACGCCAGGCGCCGCCTCAATGGCCGCCTGGTACACCTCGCGCGCGCGACTATCTTCGCCGAGCTCAAGCAGCGCTCTCGCCAGCACTACGGCCTGTGTGGGGACGTCGGCGTCGAAGTGCTCGGTGATGGCGGCGTAGCTTCCCGCGCTCAGCAGGGCGCTACCAACGGCGTCGGCGTCTTCCGGTTGGAACGCGGTGACGGCTGCATCGAGATAGGCGAGCGCATCCTGAGCTCGGTCGCCTTGTAACAACTCCAGCACGATCACGCGCGCTAGGGAGGGGGATGGGGCCGCCGCATAGGCGTCGATGAGGCCGTCGAGGGAGGACTTGTCCATTTTTTGGCGTGTTGCAGGTCGGCTAGGAAATTGGAGTGATTTTGCCACCGAAAGGTCGAGTCTGCTCACCCAGCGCGCTACTGGATGCAGCGGCGCGTCTGGCGTACGTCGGGCGTTCGATCGTCGCTCGCCCCCACGCCCGCCAGGTTGGCCTTCTGGTCAGATGATGCGCCTTGGGCTATCTGCACGCACGAAGTCACACCGATGATCGCTAAGTGGCCATCGGTTCACTGACGAGGCTAGCGAGGCGGTGGTGGCCATGAATCCCAACCGCCGACGATACCAACTGCCCTAAGACCGCCCCTTCAGCATTCATGTACGCTAAGCGAACCGCGCTGAGGGAGATTCGCGCGGGTGAACACTACGGACCAGCCCCTTAGGGAGAACCCCATGAAGAAACAACTCGTCGCCTTAGGCGTGGTTTGGATGCTCATCTCTGTGGCTTACGCCGACGCCGACATCGTTGCGGGGCACTACGGCCCTGCACCCAGTGCCGCTGCGCCGACGAGGCCGTTTGGTGCGGAAGACTTGGCGAAGCTGCTCGGGCGTGACGCTGTGCATGGCTACTACGACATGATGGATCGCAACGTCGGGGGCATACTTGTACAAGAAGGAGGCGTCGTCACCTTCGATGACCGTGTCGAGCCTTGCAGCTTCATTGAGACCTCAGCCCTACGCGGCGTGCGCCAGGGTGCGGCCTTTACAGCGCCTGGTAACAACGGCGGTGGCGTGCTGGATCAATGCAGCAACTTCGCTATCGACGCCTTCTCCTTACCCAATTTTCTCGCCTTCAATGCTGGCTCTCCGTTCAATGACGGTGGCGTGTCCCGCTTGCCGCAGTTGGTGTTCTTCCCCGGTGGTGCCAACACCGTCACCCTACAGGTGAGTGAGGGTGGATTCGCAGAGGCCAACGCGCAGATCATCTTGGCCGGTATCGGCGACGGCGCCGTGCAAGATCTGCAGCAGGTGGTGCTTAACGCAGACTGGCAGGCCGTTACCCTGAGCGGCCCGATAGACATTCTGGTCGTCGCCGGATCCGTGAGCATCCTCCTGATCGACGATATCGCAGCGCAATAGCGCAGCGCCTGCGGGAGGCTCGCGGCGATCCCGTCAGCCTTCCTTCCCACTCGGTCGCTCCGGGCCGGGAGGCATCTTCGTGAGAGCCCCTTGGCGCCATCCCCGGTCCGGAACGCGCCCAACCCTGCCACGGCGCGCGGCGCAACGATTGACACACAGACAAGCGATTGCGGATTAGCATGCGCGCATGGCGCTGAAGATCTCTAACCGCGACGCCCGAAGGGTATGGCTTGATGCCCAGGGGCTCTCGCACGCGCCCACGGGAAAGCTTGATCTCGACGTCCTGATCACCGCGCTCGGATTCGTTCAGCTCGACTCCATCCGGGCCGTATCGCGGGCCCACCATCACATCCTCTGGAGCCGCAACCAGCACTACCGCGAACCCATGCTGAACCGCGCCCTGGCCCGCGATCGGTTGATCTTCGAACACTTCACCCACGATGCCTCGGTCCTGCCGATCGCGTTCTATCCCGCCTGGGGCAGGCAGTTTCGTCGCCTGGAAGCTAGGGTGCGCAGTTGGGAATGGCATCGGGCCATGCTCGATGCCAAAGGCCGTCGCGCCCTCAAGGATCGCATCGCGCAAGAGGGCCCTCTATCGACGGACGCCTTCGATACCAAAGCCACTGGCAAGCAGGAGATGTGGTCTCGACCACCGCACAAGCTTGCCCTCGACTACATGTGGTTCGCAGGCGAGCTCTCGACATCGCACCGAGTGAACTTTCGGAAGTACTACGATCTGACGGAACGGGTCATCCCAGCTCAGCACCGCCGCGACAGCTGGTCCGACGACAAACAGATCGATTGGCTCTGCCGGGAGGCCCTCACACGACTCGGCTTTGCCACGCCGGGTGACATACAACGCTTCTGGGATGCGGTCTCTTCGGCCGAAGTGAAGGCCTGGGTCGATGCACACCGGGCAGAACTGGTCGAAGTCACCGTAGGCTGCGCCGACCGATCGGCGTACGGCGCTCTGGCCCTGCCCGATATCGAGCAGCGCCTTGCAGACGCGCCTGCACCCACCTCCCGCCTTCGCGTGCTAAGCCCCTTCGATCCGGTCATTCGCGATCGCGCGCGCCTGGAGCGCTTGTTCGGATTCGACTACCGCATCGAGATCTTCGTCCCGGCCAGCAAACGGGTTTGGGGCTACTACGTGTTTCCCCTGCTCGAAGGTGATCGCTTCGTCGGTCGTATTGAAGCTAAGGCCGATCGCAAAGCGGGCGAGCTGCGCGTACTCAACTTCTGGCAGGAGCCGCGCGTGAAGTGGACACCGACACGCGTTGAAAAGCTGCACGCGGAGCTTGGCCGGTTTTGCCGGCTGGCCGACGTGAGCGCCATTACGTGGGAAGTTGAGCCGATCCTCTGAGGCAGCGACACTCAACCGCGACGCTCGCGCCACAGGCGAATGATCTCTTGCTCCCGTTGGCTGGAAATCGTCGATGTCCCTTCGCCACCAAAGCGGAAATCATCGCCAGGGTGACGGTCCCGATAGCCTTGGAGCTGATCGGCCAGCAGCTCGCTGAGTGATCGGTTCTCAAGTCCCGCCGCCAGTGCCTTGGACACGTCGAAGCGGTAGCGCCCGGCAGGCGTCCCACGCAACAGACGCACCTGGTGAGCGAGCAGAAACTCCTGCGGAATCCAATGCAGGCGAACGCCGCTGCGCGTATCTCGCACGATACCCTCGATAAACCTCCGAAGACGTATAGGTGGGTAACACACGTTGAAAGGCCCCGTTTGCTGCGTGCGGCCGCAGTGGATCATGAAACGCGCCAGGCTCACCATGTCGGTGACCTGGTAGTACTCGATATCAGCGGGTAGCACTAGATCGCCCCCGCGCATGATCTTCACCTGCCAATAAGGCTCATGCTTTGGCGCTGAGTTCGGGTAACCACGCATGCCGTGAGAGCGGAAGAAGACGCTACGCTCAGGTAGCAGCTCTCCTAGCAGCTGCTCGGAGAGGGTCTTGCGCAGGGCATACCGATGGGGACTGACCAGCGGTTCCGGACCCGGCGGCACGGGGTTGAGCGGTTCGCTCTCCTGGATGCCGATGCGATCCCATTTGTCGTAGACGGACACAGTAGAGACGTACTGATACTGCTCGACGCGCCCGTGCAGCAGGCGAGCCGTGTCGGCGACACATGCCGAGGACCCCTGCCAGGTATCGACCACCCAGTCCCAGCGCGCTCGCGACTCGGCGAGAGCGACAAGGCCACGGGCATCGGGCAGCTCGCGATCGCCGCGAATCTTCTCGATTTGGGGAAACAGGTGGGGGTTGGTCTGACCGCGGTTGAACAGGGTGACATTGGCGCCGTTGCGCAGCAGCTCCCTGACCAGCACTGGACCGAAGAACCCCGTGCCGCCGAGGACCAGCACCCTGGTGCCCTGGATGCCGCCGAGGGCCGCAAGCCCGGTGGTAAGCCCGAGGGCACTACTCGCCGCTAGAAATGCACGCCTTTTCACGTCGCTCTCACTGCTGCTGCCGGTGATGGGTCGACGCTACGGTGAATCCTCGCGTGTGCCGAGCGATTTGGGACGAAGAACGGAAGATTCGGGGCGAAGCGCCTAGGAGGTAGCGCCGCCCGGGAGCCCGAGCAGCGCCTTCACCTGGCGCCGATAGCTGGGGCCGACGGGCACGACGCTGCCGTCGGTAAGGACGAGGTCCATCCCGCCATTCGACGATCTACGCGTTGCGGCTACCAGTCCAGGATTAACCATCCGCGAGCGGCTGACCCGGTGCAGCACTTGCTCCTGCGCTTGGAGCGCCTTCAAGGTGCCGCGCGCGATCAGCTGTCCGCTGGTGGTGTGAAAGCACACGTAGTTGCCGGCCGCCTCCACGGACAAGACCTCGCCGTAGGCAACCCAGTGGTGCTGCTTGCCATCATCAATTCTGATCCGTTGCGGTTTCGGCGCCGCGGCGGCGGATGGGACCGGCGCCGGCGTCCCCGCCACGATCCGATTCAGCAGCAGCATCCAGAACAGGGCGAAGATAAACAGGTACTGCAACCAACGCTTGGCATAGAAGTGGCTGAAGTCCTCCCAAAACGGTCGGCTCGCCGTGCCGGCGATGAAGTCGAGGCTGGTGATGATCGCAGTCTGCAGCACACCGCTGGCCACGGCGATGGCGCCGACCAGCAGGGTCGAGAACACCGAGAATCTGGCGAAGGCCTGGCGACCCTTACACAGCTCGAACACGCCCCAGAAGATCAGGTACCACACGAACCAGTCGCGGAAGCTCCAGCGCACCGAATCCCACAGGGACTGCTCGAAGTAGGTATAGAAGTGCAGGGTCTGCGTGAGACTGAGGACCAACCAGCTGGCGAGCAGCCACAGGGTGGTGCGACTCGGGCGAAGATGTTGCAGGAGGTCGCTCATTCGACTGCTGTTGAAGATAACTTCGCATCACGCTATCTCGCCGCACTTTACGCGGCAAGCGGCTTAGGCGCAGCCTGTCTGTTCAGTCGAAGCCGCCGCGGGCAAGCACGCCGCCACCCTGCTTGCGCGTTCGGACAGGACCACAAACAAGGAGGCTAGGGAATGTGCCGAAACATCAAGACCCTTTTCAACTTCGACCCGCCGGCCACGAAGGAAGAGATCCGCGCGGCGGCACTGCAGTTCGTACGCAAGCTCAGCGGCAGTGCGCGCCCCTCCCGAGCGAACGCGCAGGCCTTCGAGGATGCAGTGGACGCGGTGGCAGCGGCCGCAGAGCAGCTGCTCGACTCTCTCGTAACCTCACAACCCCCGCGCAATCGAGAGTTGGAGGCCGAAAAAGCGCGCGCCCGAGCCGCGAGACGCTTTGGACACCAAGCGTAGGCGGTCTGATCGGCGCCCACGGCGAGAGTCACCCCCCACTCATTCATCCTCATCGTCCGGCAAGCTGTAAGCCTGCACGATGCCATCCTTCATGAGCGGCACGATGACCACACCCTCACCCGGGAGGGTACCGATATCGGCACTGCCGGCCGGCAGATCGAGGGCAAGCGTCAACTTGCTATCCCCGTCGTCCCCCTCCGCCCAGGTAAACAGCACGCCATTTACCCAATCGGTGATGAGGTACTGACCGTCCCCCTCGCCCTCGGCATCTTCCGCGCTAGGCAGCTTCTCGAGGCCGTCCAGGTGACCAATGCCGGCCCCATCTAGCGCTGACACCGAGCGATCCTCCCAACTCACCGCCCGCATCACGCCCAACTGCACATCCGCGCCCTGCCCGACCACGCCCCAACTCGCCACCAGCAACCGATCTTCCTCGGCCAGCAGACCGTTGGGACTATCGAGGGCCGAATCGCGCAACCAGACGTCAAACGCTGTGCCGTTCAGCCGGTAGATCGTGTTATCACCCATGTCAGAGACGTAGACGCGGCCGCTCGCATCCGCCGTAACGTCGTTTAGGAACTTTGCCTCAGGCGCATCGTAGGTAGCGACGATCTCCGCCGCCTCTACGTCTACCACCACCAGGCGATCGATGTCGCTCACATAGAGCTTCTTCCCAACGAGCGCCATGCCCTTGGGCGCGTCGAAACCGGCCAACCATCGAGCCATCAGCACCTCACCGCTGGGCGAGAGCAAGGACAGGTAACCGTTGCCGTCCTTGTCGGTCGGGTTGCCGTTGATGTTCGACACGTACAGGCGCTCACGCTCAGCGTCGTAGCGAACCGATTCCGGGGCCTCAAACCCTGCGGCTTCCCAGAGCAGGGACGGCTCGTCGTCATCCGCAAGAAGCGGGTTTGCGAGGGCCGTGAGGAGGACCAGGGCAGACAGCTTGACCGGGAGGCGGCACATGCGGGTTTCCTTTCGCTGCGATGGACGACCCCCGCACTCTACCAGCAACTTACCCCGCCGACACACCGTCCGACGGGTGCCTGACGTCAGTCGCGGATTCGGACTACCGCCTAGTGGGCCGCTTGGTAAACAAGGTGACGCTCAGCGAGTAGCATGGGCGCCAGGGCAAGGCGGTCGCTTGCCAATGGCGATGCCATTGGCTGCGCCACACGCCTTGCTGACGCTGCCCCTACGCAGACTGAGCGCTACCTTACTTACCAAGCGGCCCACTAGCCCGTCGCATTGGTCGGGTAGGCGCCCCGCAAGCGCTTTCGCTCCCCGATCGGTGAGTTACCAAAGCGGCGCCGGAACTCACGGGTGAACTGCGACTGGCTGTTGTAGCCCACCGCATGCGCCGCACCCCCCGCCGTCGCGCCCTCGTGCAGGAGCAGCAAGCGCGCTCTATGCAGACGAATCATCTTCAGGTACTGCAGCGGCGACATACCCGTCAGGGCCTTGAAGTTGTGGTGGTAGGTGGAGGCGCTCATGAATGCGCGCTCGGCAAGCTCGTCCACCGCGAGTGGCGTTGCGTAGTGCTGCTCCATGAACCTCAAGGTGGCACCGATACGATGGGCCCGACCGTCGCGAGCGGCGATCGCGCGCAGAGCGTGTCCCTGCTCGCCTTGCAGCAAGTGATAGAGCAGCTCGCGCTCCGCCATAGGCGCCAACACGCGCTGGTCCACCGGCGTTCGAAGGGCTCGCATCAGGCGTAACACGCCAGTGGAGATGTCCGCCGTTAGGGGAGAGGCGTAGATGCCGCGCGGCGTAAGGTGCGTGTCGCCAGGTGTCTCGCCAAGTTCGGCAACTAGCTCGGCGAGCATCGCAAGGTCGATGGCCAAGCGCAGGGAAAGAAAGGGTTCCTGCGCAGTGGCTTCGGTGATCTCCGCCTCCACTGGCAAGGGCACACCGACGACCAAGTAGTTCAACGGATCGTAGGTGTACTCGGTGCGATCGAGAAACACGCGCTTGCGGCCAGCGCCGACGAAGCACACGCATGGCTCATAGAGCACGGGAATGCGTGCTGCCGGCCGGTCCGCGTGGAACACCGAAAGTGCTTGTAGGGGTGTTGGGTTGCGGCCAGTTTGCTTAGCAAAGCCGCCGAGCTCAGCAACCAGCGCAGCCGCTGCCACGCCCATGTCGATAGTGCTCGCCATCGTATCACTCCGCCTGCGCCCACTCGCTGCGTCAGTATCGCACGCTCTCAGACCGACACGGTGTTTGCCACCCGGTTCGGCAGGATTAGGCAAACACTCGGCACTTTCGGACTAGAGGCGCCAGCGACCGCCTGCGTAGGATGCACCCATCGAACAAGAGGAGATCCTCCATGGACATCCGCAAACTAGGGCACTTCGGCCCCGACGTCTCTGCCATCGGACTCGGCTGCATGGGCATGTCGGAGTTTTATGGTCCGAGCGACCGCGAGCAGGCGCTCAACACCCTGTCCCATGCGCTCGACCAGGGCATCACGTTTTGGGACACCGCAGACATGTACGGCTCGGGTGGCAACGAAAGACTACTAGCGCAGGCGCTGTCGGGTAGACGCAGCGAGGTAGTTCTCGCCACCAAGTTCGGCATCGTACGTGATGCGCAGGGTGAATTCGTGGGCATCAACGGTCGCCCAGACTACGTACAAGAGGCGTGTGAGGCCAGCCTCAAGCGGCTGGGCACAGACATGATCGACGTCTACTACCAACATCGCGTGGACCCGCAAGTGCCGATCGAAGAAACCGTCGGCGCCATGGCGCGGCTGGTCGATGCCGGCAAGGTCCGTTACCTAGGCCTATCCGAAGCCAGCGCCGACACCCTGCGGCGAGCGCAAACCGTCCACCCGATTACGGCTCTGCAAACCGAGTACTCCCTCTGGAGCCGTGACGTCGAGGCGCAGATCCTACCCACCTGCCGAGAGCTCGGCATCAGCCTGGTTGCCTACAGTCCACTCGGCAGGGGATTTCTCGCCGGGGCTGCAAGGTCGCGCGCGCAGCTGGCGGCGGGAGACTGGCGCCTCAGCAACCCTCGCTTCGATGAAGCGAACATTATCGCTAATCGCACGCTTGCCGAGCAGATCGACAGTCTTGCCCGGGCGAAGGGAGTGACCTCCGCCCAACTAGCGCTGGCCTGGCTGCTCGCGCAGGGCGACGCCATCGTGCCGATTCCAGGCACGCGACGCGCTGAGCGCGTGGACGAGAATGCCGCAGCCACCACCATCACACTTACGGGTCACGAACGCGAGACGCTCGCCAGCAGCTTCGCCCTCCACTCAGCGGCTGGCACTCGATATCCCGAGGCCGCCATGTCTCTACTAAACGCCTAAGGCTGCTCTCATGACAACCGGTGCATGTCGGTGCTAGAACCCGGTATCCCAGACACGTGAGCGAGGGGGATAGGTGGGTCGCAAGCCTCTCGCCGTACCCGGTTTGACCGCAGCCGAGCCGCAGCCCTCCCCCCAAAGCAGCCTCGCCTAGATCGTACCAGACGGACCGGCGAACAACTGGTACTGTTGGAGTATCGTCGCGCCATCTCCTCGCCCCGGCCTGCGCAGATGGTATTGCCTACCGAAGACTTGCAGGGATTGTGTCTTTGAGCCTCGAAGGTGTTCCCGCGCTGTTTGCCATCCTCGGCATGCTCATAGTGTTCTGCCTGCCCTTCGCAGTGCTGTTTTGGGTGGTGAAACGCTTCTTCTTCGGCATGAAGCAGAAGGTGGACTACATCAAGCTCCTACTCCCTGACGGCGTGCCCATTACCGGCACGATCACTCGCGTTAGGCGCGATCGATCCGGGGGTTACATGCGCACGTACTCCAGCTTCGAATACACCGATCAACACGGCCAGCGGCATATCGGAGAAGTTGGCGGCCCTGGCTACTCAGAGGGCGACCCAATCGAGCTGATGTACTTGCCCGACGACCCTAAAGTACACGAGATAGCGCAGGTGATCGCGGCACTGCGAGAAAAGGCGAAGCGCAAGCAGAGAGGAGTAGCTCGTGGTCGAGGCTAAGTGCCCGGGCGTCAGGTACGCCGATCCCACCCGATCGGCCACTGCGGCATTAAGGCTCGATGCTCGCCCGCGAGTTCGCGAACATGTCTGCGCGCAGAGCGTGAGGCGGCGATCGCCATCGAGCAGCTTAGTGTTCGGCGAACAAGCCGTCGCCGCCGATGGAGTACGCGCGACGGGCGCAAAGGGAAGATCTTCCAGCATGTCAAGCTAGCGCAACTGGTGACGGAAAGCCGCATCAGGGCCGACTACGCGCATTACATCCTAAACATCTCCACGTGGATCATCCTGACGCGAACTGCCCGCTAATCGACACCTGCCAGGAACACTTCCGATGCCAACGTCTTCAGTTGCAGCGTGTAGAAACCGGGCAGGCGACCTATCGGCGCCACCACCGCATTGCGGAGCACGCCAAGCCATCGGTGATCGGACTGGTAAAGCGGTGTCAGCAAGCGGCTTAGCTGCCGCACGTATTGCAGTTGCCGAGATCTGAGATGCCACCATCGCTGGAGCTTACGACCCAGTTCGCACCCACCTTATTGCAGGCAGCACGCCAGTAGTTGCGCGTCCAGCAACGCCATCGTGCATCCCTGACCCAACTGCGGGCCTGTCGCATGACAGATATCACCGACAGCGACTAGTGTCCTGAGTTGGAGGTTCGTTGATGAATTCGCACGCGAGTTTTTGTCCCTGAGCGCGGCGCGAGGACGAGCGTGGCAGGTCCCACGGGAGGAGGAGCAACGTGTTCAGGGGCGAAAGGGTGCCGCGAATTCATCAACGAACTTCTAACTCAGGACACTAGACGCCCTTCGAAGGGTCTCGGCGTCCAGACGTCGCGGTAAGTCGCCGCAATGAAATCGCTCTGCCGCAGAGGCTCTATCGAGGAGGCGGCCTGCGGCCAGAAGTCCATCATCTCATGCTGAAGCTCGGTGTACTGCGCCTCGCCCGCTTGCTTGAAGTCATCGACCTTCACGGCGGCGTACAGCCACGCAACGGTTTCGATGCCGTTGACTCGCTTTCCGACGCGGCGGCGCTGGATGCCGGCAGCGCCAGGTACAGAGTGATCGTCGATCACCTGGGCAGCATTCGCCTAATCGTCGATATCGCCAGCGGAGAGATAATTCAGCGCATCGACAACGACACGTGGGGGCGTGTCATCGCCGACACCAACCCTGGTTTCCAACCCTTCGGCTTTGCCGGCAGCCTCTACGACCAGCACACAGCGCTCACGCAATTCGGCTTTAGGGAATACGACGCCATCTCGGGGCAGTGGACGCGCAAGGACCCGATCGGTTTTCAAGGAAGCACCAACAACCTGTACAGCTGTGCTGCGTCCGATCCCGTCAATTTCGTTGACCCTGAAGGCGCACAGACTATCTTTCCACGGAAGCCTGTCGCCTACATACAGGAGATCAGAGGCCTTGTTCAGGGGCAGAGCACTCGAGTACAAATCGACAGAGGCGAAGGTCTTGGATTTCAGTGTGTCGGCGTGGGCGCCCCTGTTTACGTAGGTGATGTCGTGCGCACGGACAAGCATACTCGCGTGTCACTGCGCTTTGTGATGGGAGGATGCGTAAATCTCCATGTCGATTCGGCCGGTACCCCGACCGGGGCACGGGGATTCAAGATATTGCAGTTACCAAGGAGCGGTCTGCCCTTCCTCGAGAGGCTGAACTCCATTGAGAGGCTACAGGAGCGTGAATCGAAGGTGATTTGAATCCGAACGGCCGGTGGGGTACCAGGCTTTCTTCGCGGTTAACCGAATGTCATCTGGGATCGGGAAAGCGAGCCTCGGTTCCTCCGCAATGGCCTTGAGGCGGTACCGCCAGCACGGCGCTGTTCCCAGGAGAACAGGCAGTTCACTGCGCCTTAGATCTCGGCCACTGCGACCGCGGTGTAAGCGGCTGATGTAGAGAGTACGCAGGCTAGTGGCGCGTTGACTCTCTCGGCAACTCAGCCTTTTCGCCTGGCGCTGGCGTATCGGGCAGAGGCGTGCACTGCTGGTTGGGACGGGCCGTTCGATACATGTAGTTGGTCCCGGGTTTGAGCACGTCTTCCCACGCCTCCAGGATCGGCGAATTGGTGTCACCTTCGGCGATTTCCGGGTCGAACAACCGAACCGTGTCGATGAGGGCGCGGGAAAAAGCATCGAAAAAGCTTGGCTTGGCGCCCATTCTCACGTGGCTGCGAGCTTGTCCGGCGAGCGGATTGAGCTCATCCGGTACGCCTCCCAGACGAGCGTTGATGTCGTAGTAGATGAACAGGTGCCGCACCGCATCGCTCACGAGCAAATCCATGCGCCGAGACTGGCGCGGGTCTTTCCTGTTGGCAAAGAGTTCCTTAGCCTCGGGCTGGCTTTCAAAAAACTCGTCGTAGAACTTCTCGAAGAATCGCGGCGCGTCCGCAGCACCGGACTGGGAGCGAGCGCGGCATCGCGCCCAGCTGAGCTCCACCTTACCGAGCTTCGCATCGGGGAACCACATGAGGGCAGAGAGCGCCACGTCCAGCGACCTCGCTCGCTGCTCCGGGTCTTCAGCACGCATTTGCTCGACGGCGCGCTCGAGACTCACCGGACACTCAGGCCGCAGGGCGCGAATAGAACAGCCGTCCCCTGCCTGACCCAGCTCCTGCGGCGCCACTTCAGAGGCACCTGCAGCAAGCATCTCCAGACCGAGGCGGCCGAGCGCGAAGATATCCGCACTCTCCGGCTCCCAGCCCTGCCCCTTACGCCGCTCGGGCGCCGTATAGCGCTCGTACTCCTCGTCGCCTTGAAGGTCCTCTGACGGCAACCTGGGCATGGGCGTTAGGTGAGGCTCCCAATGCTCGCCGAGCATCACGTTCGAAGCCGTCAAGTTCAGGTGCGGCAACTCGCGAAGGTGCGCGGCGCGAAGAGCCAGGGCCAGCTTGAGCAGGACGTGCCGGATGCTGGCGAAGTCGATTCGCTTGCGCTCCCTGTGATGATCCTCAATGCACTGCGCCAGGGTCGGCCCTTCGATGAACCCCATCATGCAGAACGGGGGGTCTTTGTCGTCCACTGCCTGATACACGGAGACGATGTTAGGTATCGAGGAAAGCGCCGAAGCACGCTGTAGGGAGCGCCTGAATCCCGTGCGCATGTCGCTGGTGGCGGGCGTCTTTATCGCCACCTTGATGCCCGTCGCGCAGCCGACCGCCGAGTACACCTTTGCGAACTCACTCTGCGCGACGAAGGTCAGATCCCTGAAGTCCTTCAGCCGCTTCTGCAGCTCTGTGCCAATGGGATCGAGGCGGCGCAGTATCGTCCCGCTCAGGCGCTGAATCAGCTCAGCGGCCGCCCTGTCGTTGCCCACAGGCGGATGCCGCGGCAACTTGATGTCGTAGTGCCGCGTTTGCAGATCGGCCCAAATCGCCTGCTCCTCGGGCGAAAGTCGCGCCCGCCCAGGGGCACCCAGCGGCACCCAGACGATCTGCTTCCCACCCTGTGGACTTTGCAACATCCAGTTGATTTCCTTGGCCTTGATGTACTCGGACTTAAGGAAGTCGCTGCTTACCAAGCAAACCACGAGGTCGGCCGCCTTGACCTGCGCCTCCAACTTCTCGTCGAAATGGTCCCCTGGGAGGAGCACCCGGAAGTCGATGGCCGTGACCGCGCGTCCACTGGTGGTGGAGATCGGCTCCTCCGCTAGGAGCTTCGCCCACGCCAAATCCTTGTGGCTGTAGGAGATGAAGACGTTTTGATCTTTCATGGCTTTGAGTGGGTTGAGCTATCAAATACAGCGACTCGAAGATCCTGTGCACCTCATCGTTGCACACGGATCTGCATGCGGCGTGGCCCGCCGTGTCTTCTCAAGACTTACACCCCGCGTCGACGTGGGTTACGACCGAGAAAGGTACTCGCCATCAACAGGGTGTCACCGAGGAGCCGAACATCGCACTCGTTGCGTGGCAACTTAAACGAACCTCGGAACACTCGAAGCGCCTTGGACACGCGGTGAAGTCGTGTGCTCAGGCAGTTACCTTCTAGTCTCGTACTGAGCGACATCTAGATCACGCCTAACCGGAGCTCCCGCCAAGGGTCTGACGGCCCGCCTGGACTGACTGGACCCAGTTCACCTACCCACAACCGCCTCGCAAGCTGATCAACCTTTCGCAAGCAAAGGCAGGACCCAGAATGAGCGGTACTCCTGAGTCCCGCCGTTTGCATTGAAGTCGCTGACGAACAAGCGTTCAACAATGACGTCTTCAAGGGCGACGGCCCGCTTAAACGCCTGCACATGCCGAGGCGACGTTCGGTTCAAGATCGATACACGGGCGTTGTGTTTGCTCCACCATGGGAGATTCACCCTTGGCTTGAGTACGAACCAATCGCCCCACTCCTCAGGCACCTCCTTGTCCAGTAACACCCCTTCACTTCTAAGAATCAGCCTCCACTGGGACACCCCGTCAAAAGTGTGGGCGTCATCGTTTAGCCGCTCAAGCCAATGAGCCCTATCGAGCCAGCGGTCACTCCCCACATCCAGCCTTGAAGGCTCTCCGCTCAACTCGTGAACGAGCGGTACTCGATCAGATGACGGCTCATCGCGTACCGAGTGGCACAGCGCCTGGACCATCGCCGTTTCCAAACGCCCGAATTCACCATCGCTTGTCTGGCCCTGGGGGACCAGCATCGCAGCCGGCACAGCGTCTCGCAAATCCAGGACCAGCCGGCTCACCTGCGACCTCGCGTACTGGCGTAGCTGTTGCTCTCCTTTCAGAAGAAACGGCAGGAGATGTATGCCTAAAGACCGGCCCGGAATGTGGACCTCGAAGAAGTATGGCTTGCCGTGCACCGTCATCGAATCAAGAGCCAGCAGTAGAAGCGCGTTGCCCCCAGGCCACTCGCTCCTAACGAAAGCCGCAACGGCTTCTGCTGCCCTCGCATGCGCCGCGTGAACACCCGCATCTACCCCTGTAGCCAGTGATTTGGCGATCGCGATCTCATAACGACGATCTGACCATTCCGACGCGGCGCGCGATGCTTGGGGAAGACCTAGCACGCGCACACCGTCAAACGCGAACTTGAAATCGACCGCATCGAGGGCAGGGCCGACAACGCTTGCTGTGTCCCCCACTTCGCGACTCCATGCCCCAAGCTGGATCGCGCCCTTCTTGCCCGTGTGATGTCCGTACAAAGCGCTGTTGATCACTTCTGATACGTACTGGAGCTTTCTCCTACTATCGGCATTCAATATGCTTAGCTTTGCCAGGGCTTCAAACTCTGCAGGGTCCCGTCCGAGTATTCTGCCCACCGTTTGCTGCAGACCGCGGTTTTTCAGTGCCGCGTGCGTCGCCTCAAGGTGGGCGGAGAAGGGCATGGGCTCGAGGAGATGCCCAAGGATCTTGAATGGCTGCCGCGCGAATCTAATGAACCACAGGCGCAGGGGAATCGGTGATTGACTCAAGCTGGACATACCTTCCGTGCAGAGTACCGTTGGCGCCAGAGTGGCGCTCGATCATGCTTACTGGGGGGACTCGCCACAGGAGGAGACCCGGCCCGGTGGCCGCGAGACCTCCCTGCACCGAGTGGTATACGACGAAGTCGTGATCAGCGCGCGCTGTGTCGATGCACCACGCCAGGTACGCTTAGGTTAGTGCTTGGCGACCGCTCGACTCTGGCAAGCTTCAACCTGACTCGCAATTGCCATGCCGCTGAACAAGCCACCCTCAACCCCTTACGGGATTGCTGCAGCGCGGCGCGATTGCGCTTCTGCTTAAAACCGCTCCAACAAAGGATAACTGTTAGTTATGCGACAACAGCTATTCGATAGAGAATCAGAAAGAACTCGTGTAAATCAGCTGGTTAAGCGCGGCTGCTTCTCTTCTGGGGCCGCCCTGTGGATAGAAGGTGAATCGGGAGTTGGGAAGAGCCAACTGCTTGAGTACACCGTCAACCTGCTAAGCAATGTGCTGGAGTTCGACGGTAATGTGAAGTTTCACAAGTGTGGGGAAGACGATACCAACAGCGAGTTCGCGCTCGTCCTCCGGTTGCTGGACAGTTTTCATCGGACCATCCCAAAGACGCTACGCCGTTCGGTTACCAGGGAGTTCGATGCGCTAAAGGGCACTGCGATGCTGACGGCCATAAAAACGCTAGTGCCAGAGATTGCCTTAGTCGATTGGACCGCCCACGTGCTAAATGACCCGTCGAATGCACTCGGCAGCGCGCATGAAATCACCACGCATCAAATCGTTGGTAGGCGCTTGCAGACAATGCTGACCAACGTGCTTCACAAGTGTTTTGTCAAGCGCTTTGAGCAGGCGTATTCGGTAATCGCCATTCAAGATGTCAGTCGCCTAGACCGATCCTCACTGAACGTATTGGTAAGCCTTGCCACTAAGCTGCGTAGCTCCGACTTTCGACTCTCGCTCGTCGTCGACACGCGACCGAAGCGAAGCGCACGCGATCAAAATCGGTACAACGAAGTAGAGCGCGGTGTGAAAGGGAGCTTCACCCCCTTCGAGGTGCTCCCAGTTGGCGCTATTTCCAACGAAGTCACGGTGCAATACCTGGAGCACGTCAATCGAGGCGATCTCTTAGGGCTGGCCGAGGGTATCCACTCGTACACTCGAGGCAACTTCGAAGATCTTACGCAGGCAAGCAAGCTCCCACTCGCCGAACTCGAACGCGAGATCTTAGGTTCTGTTGCTGAAGACTCACGCCGCCCTTACCTGGCGAGTGCATCGCCTACACCACGCAACGGTACGCTCTCGATTCGTCGTCTGGATCTTCTCGTAAACTCAGAAGCCGGAGCAGCTGGAGCCTTCTGCCTACTTATCCTGTATGCCTTTGATCAAAACGTCTCCAAGCCCTTCCTTGAGTACCTGCTTAGCCAATTGCATACACAACATGCGGTCGTCTCCTATGGCCAACAGCCCGTGGAACAACTCCTCGAACTAGAACGAACCTCCATCGTTTCCGTGATTGGCAATCGCGTGTTCGCACACGACCGAAAACTGGAGTCTTTGGAGCGAATCAAGAACGACTCCCCGTTGCTTAGGAGCCTGATCGACATTACGTGCTCATCGCTGCTTCAGGATGCAGCCAAACAGGGTTTCATCCGTCACCAATCGGCAACCGAGGCCACACTCAAGCTCAAACTTCTAGCGGGAGACTCGCATGCGTTCACCTATTTGACCTCCTCGACGCTCGATGCGGTCGAGGCAACGCTGCAGACACCACGCGTACTGACGGTTCTCAGCCCCGCCTTTGCGCGAGCAAGCTCTCCTTCGAAACATCATCAGTTGGTATCGATCGCCACGAAAGCCCTTCTAAGATCAGTGGAGCTCGGCCTGTTCTCTTCGGCTCGTGACTTCGGCGATTTTCTGTACTTGCGGAGTCGTCTGGTAGAACGCGACCAGCTGTTCCACGTGTTGCTGGGCTACTGCAAAGCGCTCAAGGAATGCGAGACACCCGAACGCCGATCACTTCCCTCCGGCATCACAGTCGGACAGAGACTCATGTCTCTCCCCGATCTTACGCCTTCGGAAACAGCAGATAGCTACCTTCTATACGGCTCCATTCTGGAGCACGCAGGGAAGTTCGAAGATCTCGACTTCGTCTACGATGAGCTGCCCAAGCTGGCTCAAGCAGTGCCTAGTATCGAGCGGCGCCAGGATCTCATGGCTCAATACTACCGATCGCTCGGCATCACAAGATTTCACGGCGAGATTGTGGACAAGTACGCTCTGGGTGTAGAGCAGGCTCGCTCGTTGGTAAATCGCTACGGCGCAAAGTACCTACGACTGCTAGGCACTTGCCTGAACATGGCAGGATTGGGAGCAGTCTACGCTGGACAGTTGATGATGGCTGACAAGTACTTCGAGCAGGCGATCGACACGCTGTCAAAGTGCTCGTTCGACAATGTAGCCCCCTTCAACAACTGGGGAGTAGCTGCGCTGCTGCGAGACGACTTGGACCGCGCAGCAGACCTGTTCGCACGGGCCGCAACCGTTCAGTATGCGTCCAATCGCTCCCATCTGGTGATCAGTCTCAACACATCACTTCTTTACTGGAAAACTGGTCGCGAGGAAGAAGCTTGTAAGCTCGCTGAGTCCGTAGTGGACCAACTGACTCAGCATACGCTCGCCATCGACGCAGCGGTGCATGCCTGGGCCGCGAAGACGCTCGCGTACTTCAAGATGGAGCTCAAGGACTACGCGGAGGCCGCGAGACTGTATGGTATCTCTCTGAGGACAAGATTCCGCTTTCGCGAAGAGCAACAACGAGAAGTGGCCCGCACTCTGAGAGACTACTGCCTTTTCAGATCCGGAGGCATCAGTGGCGGCCACATCGACGACTTCAACAAAAAGGTCGATCTCGCAGAATCTCTTCCAAACGCGCTGACGCGTCCGTACGCACTACCACTTATTGCTACACGTGTTAGCTGATCTGAACCAATCGCTTTATGAAAATCGCAGCGCGGACATAGTTTGCGTGTTTAACTACCTCAAAATACCTTGCATTTGGAAGATCATCGATTTCCGCTGCGAGTCGCTCGTCCCTAGGGAGCGGATGCAGCACGGCAACCTCCGGGTCAAACCGCTTGATGGTCTCCTTAGTCAATCGAAACTCCCCATCCAAGATGCCCTTGGCGGCGCCTACGAAGTCAAAGAGAATCGCGTGATATTCCTTTAGAGTTTGGCTGTCCTCGACTTCTTCAAAGCGGGGGTAGTGCCGCAATACGGTTCCAAGGTGCTCACACCTCTGCACGAGCCACTTGGAAGGAGCAGTTGACGACACGACATCGACATGCACTCTTGTCCAGGTGGCCAGCGCGAGGATTATGGAATTGGTCGTTCGAGTCGGGCTATGGTCGAACGCCAAGATCCTGAGCCCATCGAGTGATCCTAGCAAACGTGTAAGCATGTAAAGGTGTGTCATTCCCGCTGTCGGATGCTCAAGACGCCCGTGCCCAGCTGAGACTACGGGGACTTCCGCCGCGTTGGCGAAGTCTAAGAACTGGGCTTCGTCTGGCGTCCTCATTGCAGCAAAGTCACAAAAGGAAGAAACGACCCTCGCGAGATCCTCCATACCCTCGCGGGCAGTCTCACCTGATCGGGACTCTTCGAGACTGGAGAATCCAACAGTATTGCCACCGAGCCGCAGAAATGAAGACCCAAAGGACAAGCGATTACGTGTGCTTGGCTGAAAGAACAGTAAGCCGAGAATCATACCCTTTGCAGCGTCGCTGAATTCCGAGAACAACTGTTTCTCCATCGCCGCGAGCTCGAGTATCCCAGCCATCTCGTGGCGGGATAGGTCAGCAACAGAACTGATCGTCGACTTATGCATAACTAACAGTTATCCATAGTTTCGACGGCGAACCTGCGCCTTCACCACCCTCCGTTTGACCTCCTCATTGGTGATATGGGTGTAGAGCTGAGTGGTGCTAATGCTCTGGTGCCCCAGCAGTTTTTGGACATGCGCAATGTCTACTCCTGAGCCGATCAGCTCCGTCGCAGCCGAGTGACGGAACATATGGGGGGTAGCGCGACGGCCGAGATTTGCCCTGGAACTAAGGTCCCTGATCCATAGACGGACGCACTGGGGCGTAGCGGGTCGCCCGCGACTGTTCACCAAAAGTCTTGTGTGATCTGGCGACACCACGGTTCGAATCTGCACATACAACCTCAACAGATTTTGAATGCACTCGTCCGTCACGAACACGCGACGCTCTCTTTGCCCTTTCCCCCTGATGTGGATGTAGCGATCCGCAAGGAAGAGATCATCGAGAGATACGTTGGTGAGCTCACTAGCTCGAAGACCCGTGGTCAGCAGCAGCTCTACAGCGAGGAGGGTCGTCACTGCGTTGATGTTGCCTACAGTTATCACCGGAAACTCCTCAGTCAAGTACGACGACTTTGGGCCCAGGCCGATGCGCCGTTGCGCGACTCGAAGCAACTGGCGAAGCTCGCTTCTGCTCAGATTCCTAGGCAAGCGCTTGGGGAGATGGAGCTTCAGATTTAGACGGTGGAATGGCGAGCTCTCAATCAACCCCTCACCCTCAAGCCACCGAAAGAGTGACTGCAAACAAGCGATCCGGCGCTTGACCGTTGCGTGCGACAGACCGCTCGAAAAGCAGCTGTCGACGAACTCCCTTAGGTCACCCTTGTCGACCTCCGTCGCGCAAACCTCGCCACCGAGACTCTTTAGGAAGGCCCTTATATCGATCTCGTAGGCCTTTACAGTGTGACCGGACAGCTTTCGCGTCTGGGCACAGTAGGCAAGAAAATCATCGCAGGTCCCGTGCATGGACATGAATCCCTCCTGGGTTAGGTGTTAGAACAGTTCTATGGTGCGGACCGATAGACGAAGAGTGAAGCACCTTGGAGTGCAAGTTGGGGGCTGGAATTGGGAATATGCCTACCCGACGCCAACGTTGACCGTACGCTGACAGACGGACTGATACTTAGGAGCTTCGATACATGGAAGAGAGCGCGAGACACGTCTTTCTCAGCTACGCAGCTGCAGACACTCTGCCAGTACAGAGAGTCGTCAGTCTGCTCAGAAACCGCGGGTGGCCGATCTGGTGGGACCAAGAGCAGCTGCTGATCGGGGAGCGACCGAGCGATACGATCCTCCAAGCCATCGAGGACGCCAGCTGCGTGGTCGTGTTCTGGTCGTCTAGCGCTCTCGAATCGAACTGGGTGCTAGACGAAGCGGAGGAAGCGCAACGGGCAAGCAAGCTCGTGCCCGTACGACTTGAGGACGTGATGCCACCGCTCGGCCTTAGACAGCACCTTTTCGTTGATCTGTTCACTCAGGATCAAGAGGCAGAAGCTCGCCTACTTGCGCACATTGAAGCGCGGCTTGAGGCCGACAAGGCTAGCTTGTCCCCACACGGTAGGCATACACCCTTGGAGATACCATCCCTCCTCAATGACCCTCACACAGAGCCAAAGGAGCGTGCAGCTATAGGCGACAGGCTTGCACGGTTAGGTGACCTTGGACCTGGTGTAGGCCTATCGGCTGGCGGCCTGCCGGATATCGGCTGGTGCAAGGTGCCCAGCGGGACGTTCTCCTTTGGCGATGCCTTGGAGCCTATTGAGATCGACGAGTACTACATGGCGCGCTTTCCGGTGACTAACGCCCAATTTCAAACCTTCATTGAAGATGGCGGCTATGATCAGGACGCCTGGTGGGAGGATCTCGATGATAGAGCGCCCGCGAGCCACGGTCGCTGGAACGTGCCCAATCGACCACGGGAAAGGGTGCTTTGGTGCGAGGCGGTGGCCTATTGCCGATGGCTAAGCAAACGCCTCGGGTATCGGGTGAGGCTTCCAACCGAACACGAATGGGAGAAAGCTGCTCGGGGACAAGACGCTCGCATCTACCCGTGGGGCGATCAGTACGAGGCCGGTTACGCACACGTAGACGAGAGTGGCGCCGGTATCAGTGGCGCGAAGCCAGAGGAGACAATCGCCGTTGGGCTATTCCCCCATGGGGCCTCTCCTTATGGCGTTGAAGATATGAGTGGGAACGTCTGGGAATGGTGTGCTAATGAATATGGAAGTCCGCAGCGCACGCAGATAAGTGGCGATGCAGCCCGTTCACTTCGGGGCGGGTCTTGGCAAGACTTGCCCTTCAGCGCAACCAATTCCTACCGATTCTGGTACTTCTCGGGCGAGCGCCACTCCCACGTGGGTTTCCGCGTGTGTTGTTCGTGTCCGGTGGACGCCAAGCAGCGACGCGGTCAAGTCGAAGAAGCCAAGCACACTAGGCGTAAAACACATGAGAGAGGAAATGCTACGCAAACGATAGTCGGTAAGCGAAGTTCTGCGGACTACGACGTGTTTCTTTGCCACAACTCGGAAGATAAAGAGGAAGTGGAGAGGATCGGCCGAGCACTCATCGAACGGGGGATCCTCCCATGGCTAGATAAGTGGGACTTGCGGCCTGGATACACTTGGCAGGAGGCCATCGAAGCACAGATCGAAGCCGGCAGAGCGGCTGCCATAATCGTTGGCGACTCAGGTTTTGGCCAATGGCATACCAAGGAAATGCGCGCATTCATTTCCGAGTATCTCGATCGGGAGCTGCCGGTCATTCCCGTGCTCTTGCCCACAGCACAGACCACCCCGACGCTTCCGATCTTCCTACGGGACCTGACCTGGGTGGACTTCCGAGAGGTCGGCGCGATCGACCGCCTTGTCTGGGGTATCACGGGGGATAAAAGCGGGACTCCAATGCGCCCGAGACCGCCCTAGCGTCGCGCCACACTCGCTCCCGAGACGAGAGCTATGGTCGACGATCACCCCCAGAGGTTGCTTCTTCTTAGCGATCATGACACCTCGATACGGCGATCAGCGAGACCGCCGGCGGACTGGGTGACATCGAAGGCAAAAGGGCAATGTGCGGATGCTTCGACCATTTGCTGCAGGCACCTGGCCCTCGCGAGTACCCAATGACGGAGATTGGCTCGATGCCTCAGACCGATCTCCAGCGCGCCACCGTGCAAAGACTCCGTCCTGGAGCCAAGCAGCCTTTACCGCTCGCACAGCGTTAGCGCTGCCTAGCGGGGTCCAGCGGATCGCTGGCATCGCACCGAGTTGCGCTCTTTCGCTAACCGATCGACGCGGTACACTAAGAGCACCTCAACTCGACAGGATTGGTGCGGGATGCCAAAGCAGGTTGTTTTTTATCAGCTCGGTGGTGCCGAGGTATTGCAAGTGGAGGAGCAGCCGCTCCGGGACCCGCTCGCAAGCGAAGTTCGCATCAAGGTGGCAGCCATCGGTCTCAATCGTGCCGAAGTCATGTTTCGCATGGGCGCCTATCTGGAGCAGCCTGAGCTTCCAGCCCGCATTGGCTACGACGCGGCAGGGACCGTGGACGCTGTCGGAGACGGCGTGGACCACATCCAGGTCGGTGAACAGGTCGCGACTATCCCCGCCTTTTCGATGAACGCGTACGGAGTTTACGGCGAAAGCGCGATCGTTCCTGCCCACGCGGTCGCCGCGTACCCGCCGTCGCTTACACCCTCCCAAGGCGCCTCAGTGTGGATGCCCTACATGACCGCCTGGGGTGCTCTGGTGCACTACGGGTCCCTGAGTGCTGGTCAGGCTGTCCTGATCACGGCTGCTAGCAGCAGCGTTGGCATCGCCAGCATCCAGATGGTGAAGGAGGCGGGCGCAACAGCCATCGCCACCACCCGCGGGCGAAACAAGGCCAATGCGTTAGTCGAGGCTGGCGCGGACCACGTGGTCGTGACAGACGAGGAAGACCTCGCCGAGCGTGTCCTAGCCATCACTGATGACCAAGGCGCCGACATTGTCTTCGACCCAGTCGCCGGACCAACGCTCACCGAGTTAGGCAAGGCCACTAAGCCGGGCGGGGTTGTTTTCGTTTACGGCGCCCTGGCGACCGCGCCTACTCCATTCCCTCTGATGGAAGCGCTAGGTCGTGGCCTGACAGTCCGCGGATACACCTTGTTCGAAGTGACTCGTCAGCCTGATCTAGCCGCATCTGCGGTGAACTACATCAGCACGCGCATCGAGTCGGGCGCATACAAACCGCTCGTGAGCCGGGAGTTCAAGCTGGACGACATCGTCGAGGCGCACCGCTTCATGGAGTCGAACGCACAGATCGGCAAGATCGTCGTCGTCACGAGTTGAGAGTATGGTCACGGGAGTTAGCGCTAGCTGCCGCAACAGCATCGCTCAGGCCTCCACCGAGTTTGACTAAGTGCCACGAGGACAATCCCGACCTTAGCTGTGCAACGGGTGTACGCGACATCCAATGTCTCGGCACTCGTTTCGATGTCGACTTCGTGATCGGCAACTAGACTCGCAGTTCAAAGGCCTCACCTTACCCTGCTTCTTGCGCGACAAGGTTGAACATGCAACGCGGCCGCATGGCGTCTCGATACGGCGAGACGCCGTCGCACAGATCGCTTCACTGCGCTTCGGAGCCACACTCGCTTGCGCCGCGCCTGGACGACTCGGTTCGTCGACACATGCTGCACTTTGACCCGTTCATATAGCCTAAAATTTTCGCCAGGGACTAGTTCTTGATACCCGCTCCCTGGGTCGCAGTGGATGACGCTTTACAAGCGGTTCCGCTAGGCGGAAAGTCAATCACGACACCGAATTGCCGGTCCGCGGCAAATGCACTCAATGCCATCGACAGCGCAGCCTTCGTGCGCTCAGCCCCCATGTCAGACACCTCGAAGCTAACGCGGTCGTAGTCGCACGAACTCTTGATGTCAACGTTGTCTATGTAGACAAAGAAACTGCCATCATCGTGGAGCGTAATTACCTGAGTAACCGGCCCGTAGAACCACCGATTCGTGGCCTGGGCGGGAGTTGTAGCAGCAATGACCAGTGCCATGATAATCGAAGCCTTAACGAAGTATTTCATTCAGCCTCTCTCTTTCGACATAAGTAAACCTGGCCGCGATGATAGCTCAACTGCACAGAAACCCAAAGCTCCTTCCAAGGTACCGCGCCCCTTGATCCCCATGACACGCCGACGCCCTAGCCGGAGTCGGTTCGCTAGGGCGTTGCCTAAGCAAGCCCTAACGAGGGACACCAGAGCTACCTGATGAGTGAACTTTACTATTAGCTAGCGCTGGTTCTTGTAATCACCTGCCAGCAAGGTAGACACCTTGGATGGTCAGGTGACACCAGTGACAGTCGGTGAGGGCCATCGAGAACCTATCGCGGGACGGCAAGCGAGCAACTTGCGCACTCAGCGGTTAGTAGCAACGGCACCTCGAACGAGGACGGTCAACTGATCTCCTGCCATGGGCGTCAGCCCCGCCGCCAAGCAATCGAAAGAGCCATCACGGGCCGGAAGGGGAATCGTCACTGTCTGGCCAGTGCTATCGTTGCTGCAGCGGGCAAAGAGCGGTGCATCAAGGCCAGTAAACTCGCCGATCAACGCCGCCCCCAAATAGACACCCCTACCCTGTATCAACAGCGTGTCGCCAGGCGCGACCTCCAGTCCAAGGATGTCGCAATCGACTGTCTCGCGAACTCCAGGTTCCGGGAGCGTTCCACTGGCGAGCGTATCCGAGCTGACGTTTCGGCACACACCGATCCGCGTGTCCATACCCGCAAGGGTGAGGGTGTTCCCAGATTCGGCAGGTTCACCTCCCGGAGCGGTCCCTTGGATCCGTACGGAAACACTGTCGCCAGCGGCCGCAGTCAGGCCAGCGAGCGAACAGTCCCAGTGACCATCGAGGTCCGTGCTCATCTCCAGCTGCTCGCCGGTATCTCGGTTTGTGCAGCTGACTTGCGCAGGCACCTCCAAGCCACTCGTCTGACCACTTAAGCCATCTACGAAAGAACCGCCCAGCTGCAATCGGATGCCGTCTCCAGCGCCGACCACAAGCCCAAGCGGCAAGCAATCGAGGGTCTCGGAAGGAGAAGCGCCAGGAAACAGCGCCGTCACACTCTCAGCCGTGTCCGAATTCACGCATAGGCCTGAGCGGCCATCAGTTCCATCGATAGTGGAGCGCAGTACTTTAGTCCGCCGACCGAATATCAAGTAGCCCTCTCCTGCCGACTCTCCGACGCTGGTATCGCGGTCCATCGCACCCACCACTACGTCGTCGATCCCGTCGCCGTTCACATCCCCTACGGCGCTAACGTCATAGCCCAGTAAGCCATCCTGGCCGATGCCGCGGATCACGAACCCATCACCGCCATCACCTCCGTTTATTGCGAACAACGATGAGAGCTCGAACTCTGCCGCAAAGCCATCCCGTCGTCCGAAGATCACGTAGGCCTCGCCCACGTCGCGCTCCGAGTCGCTGTCGGCACCCGTAGCGCCGATGATGAGATCTTCGATGTTGTCGCCGTTGAGATCGCCAGCAGAGCTCACCGAGTATCCAACTTCGCCGCGAGACTCGAACCCCTTGAAGACGGTACCAGTGCTGCCGTCCCCGCCGTTGTCCGCGAACAGTTGGCTGGGATCGATCTCCGCGGGATAGGGTCCCGCGCCGCCGTAGATCAGATAGACGGCGCCGGCTGACCCCGGTGATTGAAAGTCCGCGAAGAAGCTACCGATGGCCACATCGTCGTAGCCGTCAGCGTTCAGGTCTGCGTGGCCCACTGCCCCACCTGTAAAATCAGACTGATCAAAGCCGGGCACGGCGAAGCCTAGGGAGCCATCGCCGCCGTTGCGCTCCAGCAGATCGCTCACGGGTAGCTCGGCCGGAAGGGCTCCAGTCGGAGCACCGAACACGCTGAACCCGTAGCCGCGATCGGCCACGCCGTCGATGTCTATGGTCCCGGAGCCTGTGAGGATTTCGTTTAGCCCATCACCATTGATATCCCCTCCGCTCGATACGTTGGATAAGCGGGCGCCCTCCGGTGGCTGAATTTCGTATCCCGCGCTTCCGTCTCCTACCCGCAGTTCCACAAGATCGAACTCCGGCCCGGTGCGAGGGCCTCCGAAAACCACAAAGACACCACGCGCTTGAATGCCCAGATCGTCCATTCCATCGCCGTTGACATCGCCGAGTTGGGCTACGTCCTCACCGGTTCTATCGAAGTTCCCGATGCCGTTCAGCACGAGGGCAAGAGAGCCATCGGCGCCAGCGTCAGCCAGCAGATCGAGCACGAATATCTCGGCGGGCAGGTTCGGTCCACCGTAGACAATGAAGGTTCTCCCCTCTCGCTCGAAGGGCACCACATCGGACCCCGGGGCACTAACGATTAGGTCGCCAAAACCATCGCCGTTAAAGTCTGCCAGGTCGACGCTCTCCCCCAGGGTTTGATTGCCAAAGCGCGTCTCCAGCACGGTGCCCTCACTACCGTCTGCTCCATTTCGGGCACGGAGTCGCTCAATCGGGAACACCGGATCAAAGCCGGTGGTACTTCCTAGGATCAGGTAGGCTTGACCGCCGAAGCGTTCCTCTGTGTAGTACCAGGGGGCCCCGAGAATAATGTCGTCTACACCATCGCCGTTGACGTCAGCACCCCCGCCCACTGACCACCCTAGGCGGGCGCCCTCGTTGTCGCTGACGAAGACAACTCCTCGCGATCCGTCCCCGCCGTTTTCGGGCAGCAACTCGGTGACCTCTAGCTCCGCTGGGAATGGATCTTGTGCCTGCGCCGCCCCCACTGCCAAAGCGACTGCAGCGCTCAAGAGATTGCTCATTTGGCTAGGGTGAGTACGAGGTGGTTTGGTCATCGGCTGCTCCCTGGAAAGGTGGATAGCGGCGACGAAGTATAGGAGAGCAGTCCCTTCTGATGACCGCTGCGCGACATAATCGCAGGGTCGAGATCATGGCATCGCAGCCTGCGATCGCCAGGGTGCGTTAAGACCCTCTACCTCTAGCAGGAGACTCGCTAGCAAGTGCTTAGCTCACCGTAGGCATCGCGCGCGGATTGATTCGCTCTGACCAAGTAGCGGCAGGCCCAAGGGCGCCTTGCCAAGGCTGGGCCTTGCGGCTGCGCGAGAGACCCGTGAGCTAACGTGGCTGCTTCATGTAGTTGTAGTTCTCCGTCGTGATCACCAGCGCTCTCTTGCCCAATTGCGTCTCTACCACCTGGCGCGCCGGGTAGTTCGGTCCCTCTGGAAGCCGCTGGAAGGTGATGGTCATCTCCACTGGCTCATCGTCCACGGTAGACTCAATGCGCATAGTCATGGGTTGGCGCGTCGCTCGAACCAGCTCGAACTCCACCATGTCACCCTCGATCACCATGTCTTGAGAGCGAAGCATGATCGTGTCCTCTCCTGGCCGCAGGAAGGCGCCCTCCAACACCTCGGTGAGTTTGTCAATCGATAGGTAGACCTGCAGCTGATCCTTGACCGCCTGTGTGAATTGCGCAGCTCCCTTCTTCTTGTTCTTCGCAAGCCGCTTACGCACGGGCCCACGCACCTTCTTCTGCTCCGGCGCCTCGCCGCCGAGGCGGGTGCTCTCCAGTTCTCCGGCGAAGTTGTAGCGCATCTGGTATAGATCCACCTTCTGCTGTTCGCCGTCCACCTCCACCCTTGCCCGCGAATGCCAGACGTACTGTCGCAGCGCTTGCTGGTTCTCGACCATGGACGCGCGAATCCTGGCGACATCGGGTTCCTGCGCCAAGAGTGAGCCGGTCGCCAACAAGCAAAGTAACCCGCTCGCCCATGCCAATCGCTTCACGTCGATCTCTCCTGTGTCATCGGGAAGGCCGGCCAGCGCTCGCGGACCGGTGATCTGAGTCCATTCTCAGTACTTGACCAAGTAGTCCTTGGCCTCCAAACAAACGCTGAATGCCTTCTTGAACTTCTCGAGCTCCGCAGCGGAAGCCACCTTAGTCGCCTGCAACTCCTGCTCGGTGTCCTTGGCCGTCGAACGCTGGTTACGACGGGACTTAAGCCGTCCCCGAACGCCGCCCACGGCTGCACCTGCGGCGGCGCCCTTCCCCGCACGATCATCGGCGATCTCGCCTACGATGGCCCCCGCCGCGGCGCCTCGAGCAGCCCCCTTCACTGCCGAGCCCTTAGCCTCCTGCTGTGCCGCGGCCTGTGCCTGGCGCGCGTCAGCCTCCGCCTGCTGCAAATCCTTGGCAAGTTCGAAGGGATCCGTGCCAGTGTTGGTGGATGCCCACTGGTAGCACTCGGCCTCGGCCTTGCTCTGCGCCTGCGCGGGCTGCCCCGACTTGGGGAAGACGTACACTTCCATCGTCGAGGCGAGCGTGCCCTGCGCGTGGGCGGCGAAAGGCGAAAACATGAGTAGACTCATCGCGAGGGGAAGGGACTGCTTTGCAAACATAGTGAACTCCTTTGGTTTCTTAGTGCGGCAGGTGAGTGAGCTACGGTGAGGTGGGGTCCACGACGACGCTTGGGACCGCACCGTCTCCCCGCATACCAGAAGCACAAAGCCGTTAGGCGCAACGCCTTATCCGGCCATGGCGATTTCGATGGTCAACAGGCTAGCAACTGCAAGTTAACGCACGGCTTAGAACCGGGAGGGAGTGGCAACAAGGGTGAAGAAACGTAAGGAAACGCCAGAGCGGCCCAAGCTTTGACCAAGGGGGGGATTCCAGTTGGGCTATGTCCTTGCGATCTTGCTGCCAGGAACCGCGAGATCAACCCAATGGGTAGTGATGGCGGTATAGGCGACGATAGGCGTGGCGATCCGGCCGACCAGTCTTACTACAGCCCGACAGAAGCCCCGTTCGCAACGGCCCAGCTGGAGAGGCGAAGCACATTCACGAGCCACTATCACAAACCACAGTTGCCCACCGCTGGGGGGGAGGCAAGACTCTATGGTGAAGACTGGCGACCGCTCCATTACGGCGTGAGCCCAGGGTCAACCGTAAGATGGAGTGGATTCCCATGAGCTCGAGCGCGTTTTCTGTAGCAGAACGGGTGGCGCTCGTCACTGGCGGTGGCACCGGCCTGGGCGCTCGTTTCGCCGCGGTCCTGGCCCAAAACGGCGCCAAGGTGGCGGTCATCGGGCGTCGAATCGACCCCCTGCAGGAGGTCGCACAAGGCATCGAAGGGAGCGGTGGTCGCGCGCTTGCGCTGAGCGTCGACCTTGCGGACCGGGCGGCCGTAGAGATAGCGTTCGACCGCATCGAGGAACAGATCGGTGTGGTCGACATTCTGGTGAATTCCGCCGGCATTCAGGCCATGGCACCGGTCACGGAGATGACCGACGAGCAGTTCACCTCGGTTCTTGATATCAACGTCAACGGCCTATTCCGCGCTGCGCAAATTTGCGCGCAGCGCCTACTTCGCGCGGGCAAGCCTGGATCGATCATCAACATCGCGTCCATCCTCGGTGCTATCGCCCGACCCGGCTCCGCTAACTATTGCGCCTCGAAGGCCGCCGTCATTCACATGACCCGGTCCATTGCCCTGGATCTCATCAAAGACGGAATCCGGGTGAACTGCTTGGCGCCGGGCTACATCGAAACGGACCTAACGCGTTGGTGGCTGGAGACACCCGAGGGCCAAGCGGCGCAAGAACGCCTGCCGATCGGCAGGTTTGGCACCCTGGAAGAACTCGATGGCCCCCTGCTGTTTCTAGCCAGCGATGCCTCGCGTTACGTCTCCGGGACTACCCTGACTGTGGATGCGGCGCACAGCGCTCGCATTATGGAGTAGCGGCACACGCCCCACTACTCGAGCACCTTGGAGGATCATCGTGCCGCACTCGTATGACGCCGTCGTCGTCGGCGCCGGACACAACTCGCTCACCGCGGCGGCTTATCTGGCGAAGTCGGGCATGAGCGTGTGCGTTCTGGAGAAGAACGACATCGTAGGCGGGGGTGTAGTCTCTCGCGAGGTCACCGCACCGGGCTTCAAACACGATACGCACGCCACGGGCATGATTCTCATCATGGCCAATCCGATGATCGTGAACGACGAACTCGACCTACAGTCGAAATTCGGCCTCCAGTTCGATTCCCCCGAGGGTACGTACGTTTCCCTCTACGCCGACGAGACCTGGATGGGCACCTTCGTCGACTTGGACAAGACCTGCGAGACCATCGCCAAGTTCTCGCCGAAGGATGCGGAGACCTATCGCCAGTTCGCGCTGAAAGTCATGCAGATGGGACCGTTGTTCACTGCCGGCATGTTCAAGCCGCCCCTCCCCTTCGGCCCGTTCATGGCGATGCTGGACCAGAGCCCGATCGGCCAGGAGCTGCTCGGTGCCATGCTGGTCAGCGCTACAGATCTGATCAGCCGCATGTTCGAGCATGAGAAGGTGCGCCTGCATTTCATCAAATGGGTGGCCGAGGGCATGGTCGACCCGGACGAGCGCGGCACCGGCGTGTACCTGTACTTCCTCACGGCAGTCGCACACACGCAAGAGGAGACCTCCGTGCGCGGCGGCACGCAGGCGCTGAGCGACTCCCTCGTGCGCTGCATCGAGTCCCATGGCGGCGAGGTACGCACCAACACTTGGGTGCGCAAGATCGACAACAGCGGCGGCAAGACCTCGGGTGTCGAGCTCGATGGCGGCGAGATGATCAAGGCTGACAAGTGCGTCATCGCGTGCATTCACCCCTGGCTGCTCGGTGACTACATCGAGGGTCTGGACGCACAGCTGGTAGCCGACGCCAAGAACTGCGAACTGTCGTCCTTTGGAGCACTCAACACGCACTGGGCCCTGCACGAGGCACCCAGCTACAAGTGCCCGGAGATCAACAAGTCCCTACTCGTAGAGTGCGTGCCGTCGACATTGGATGAGCTGCGCCAAGGGCTCAAGGACTGCAAGTCAGGCAAGCTGGCGTCGAACTTCAATGCGGTGATCGCCCACCACACGAACCACGACCCGCACCGCGCGCCCCCAGGGAAGCACACGCTGTACCTATACAACTTCGCCCCCCTGGAGCTCAAGCACACGGGCCCCATCGGCAACCGACCGATCGACGGCTGGAACGCTGAGGTCCGGGACCTGTACAAGGAGTGGATGATGAAGCAGTACGCCCAGTACTGTACCAACATGACCGCAGACAACATCATCGCCAGCGCAGCGGAATCCCCAGCGGATATGGCGAAGTGGTCGCCCTCCTTCCAAAAGGGCGATATCTTCGGTATTGGCAACTGGGTTCACCAGTACCTGGGGCGCCGGCCGACGCCGGCACTGGCCCAGTACGCAGTGCCTGGGGCCGAAGGACTCTATTTGGCCGGGCCTTTCATGCACCCAGGCGGTGCGGTGACCGGCGGCGGGCGGGCGACGGCCATGAAAGTGCTCGACGATCTTGGCGCCGACATCGCCGAGACCATGGCGATCTGATCAGGAGCTGGGTGTGAAGGTCAACGGTGCAGACGGCAGCGTGCTAATGGAGGTCAAGTCCCTCGATCGCGAGGGAGGGAAGATCACCTTTACCGGCACGGTGATGGGAGCGATGCCGGTGAAGGGCGTGCTCTCGCCGGAGGATGTGCGCTCGGCCTACGCGCTGATCAAAAGAAAGAAGAACCTCTGGTTCTTTCTCGCGACCTTCATCTTCCGCCGCTCGCCGAAGGCGAGCTAACTCCCGCCACTAAACGACGATTCGCACGCTCATCAGTCGGGCACGCGCACGATCAGCCGGCCGAACTTCTCACCGCTGAACAGCAGATTGTAGGCACGGGTGATATCGTGGAATAGGTCGCGTTCGTCCACGATCGCCCGCAGCTGACCCTCTTGCAACCACTTGGCCAACTGGGCGAACGCCCGGCCACAGGCGTCCGTGCCGAAGTAGGAGGAGACCAAAAAGCCCGTCATCGTCGCCTCGCGCACCAATAAATTCCATAGGTTTCGGATCGGCGCGCCCTGTCCTTTCGCATCGTTGTACTGGGATATCATGCCGCAGGCAGCGATGCGCGCGCCGGGTGCAAGCGTATCCAACACGGCCTCGAGCACCTCACCGCCGACGTTGTCAAAGTAGACATCGATGCCGTCGGGGAACTCGCGGGCGAGCGCGCCACGCAGATCCGGCGAATGGCGATAGTCGATGCAGGCGTCGGCACCGTACTGCGCGACGATCTGCTCGCACCTATGCGCGCTGCTCGCACAGCCCACCACCTTGGCGGCCCCACGCAGCTTGGCGATCTGCACCACCAAGGAGCCCACGCTGCCGCCGGCGGCGCTGACGAAGACCTTATCGCCAGGCTGCATCCTGGCCACATCGAGTAGGCCGTACCACGCGGTGGCACCGCTGGTGCCCAGAGCGTGCAGGCACTGGTGAATCTGCTGCTCGTCACTTGCCTGCGTTGGCGAGAACACGCCGAGCTCACCCAGCGTACCGGGCACGATTGGCCCCACTGAATACCTGCCCCAGGCACCAAGGCCCATGACCACCGTGCCCGGCGTCACCTGCGGGTCCTTGGAGACGATCACCTCCCCCACAGTGACGCCAAATACTGGGCCGTCCAGCGGCAAGGGATCCATGTACCCGCCCGACTCACCCATCCAACCGCGCGTTGCGGGGTCCATCGCGAGGTAGCGGGTCTTGATCAGGCACTCGCCCGCCGGCACGTGCTCGATGGTGCCGTTCACCAGTTCGAGGTCGGAGCTGCGTAGCTGGCCGACGGGGCGACGACGGAGGATCCAGGTCTGGTTATCGTAGTGCATCGGCGCTTCAGTTCACGGCGCGCTCGTGGCCGACCCAGTACGGCGCACGCAAGGTGTGCTTGAGGATCTTCCCGGCGGCATTGCGCGGCAGGACGTCGAGAAAATCGACACTCTTAGGAGTCTTGTAGCCCGCGAGGCGCTCGCGGCAGTGAGCCAGAATGCCTCGTACGTCAGCGGTGTGGTCGTCGTTGAGCACGACAAAGGCCTTCACCGCCTCGCCCCACGTGGCGTCGGGCACGCCGATGACGGCGACGTCCGCGACGGCGGGGTTTTCCCGAAGCGCCGCTTCCACTTCGGCGCAGTACACGTTCTCGCCGCCGGAGACGATCATATCCTTTAGGCGATCCTGGACGAAAAGATAGCCATCCTCGTCCAAGTAACCGATGTCACCGCTACGCAGCCAGCCACCGAGGAGGTAGGCATCGCGAGTAGCCCTGTCGTCGCGCCAGTAACCGGTCATGTTGCTCGGACTGCGGACCACGATCTCACCGCTGCACTTCGGTGCCAGCCACGCACCATTGGTGTCCACGATTCGCACCTCTACGCCGGCGAGCGGTTTGCCGACGGACTTCATCCGCGGGTTCGCTGGCAGGGTGTGATCCTCCGGGCCCAGGGCCACGCAGGTGCCGCTGGTCTCGGTCATGCCGTACTTCTGAACAAAGCCGCAACCGAACACATCGATGCACTCTTGCATGAGATCGAAGGGGATGGGCGAGGCCCCGTAGGCGATGAACTTGAGGGCGGGGAAGGTGAGCTGGCGAGCGCGCGCCTCCTCGAGCACCATGCGCAGGGCCGAGGGCACCACGAAGTGCTTGGTGATGCCGTGGGCGAGCATCAGCTCAACCTGCTGTTCCGCCCTGAAGTGCTGCACGATGACGCCAGTCGCCCCAGCGTATAGCGTGTTCAGGGCGAAGCTGGTGCCGGCCACGTGGAAGCACGGCATGGCGATCAGGCTGACGTCGCTTGCATACCAACGATTCCAATCCGGGCTGTCCGCACTCGCGTCGCGCGCTCGCGCGGCAAGCAGTGCCCGATTGGAGAGACACGCGCCCTTGGCCCTGCCGGTGGTGCCCGAGGTGTAGAGCTGGAGTACGGCGTGGTCAGCGCCAGGCGCATCGCTGGTGAACTCACCACCGTCGTGGAGGGCAAGCCAGTCTTCGTAGTGCGACGTCTCGATCAGGGTGACACGCGAATCACCGAGGTGCGCTCGCACCTCTTGCGCCCTAGCCGCGAGGCCATCGCTGACGAAGATGACGTGCGCCTGTGTGTCCTCGAAGATCGCGCACAACTCCGGCGTCGCGAGGCGCCAGTTCAGGGGTACCGTCACGGCGCCGAGCTTCGACGCGCCGAGCAGGAGTTCGAAGTAGCACAGCGTGTTGTGTCCGAGGTAGCAGACGCGGTCCTCGGGCGCGATGCCGAGCGCTGCGAGACCGCGCGCCACGCGGTTGGTGCGCTCCTCGAGGGCGCCGTAGGAAACGCCTCGTCCCTCGAACTCCAAGGCCACCTTTGACGGGTGTTGCGCAGCTTGCAGGCGAACGATGTCCCCAAGCGTAAGCGCACTCGACGCGGCGCCCGCCACGCTCAGACTGCCCCTCGCGCACCGCATTGCGACATAAGCTCGGCGCCAGGCGTCCACCCTGCGCCGGTGTCCACGTCAGCACTCGACTCATCGCGCATCGCTGTTGCCGCCGTTCGCATCGCGCGATCCACCCGCATTGCTACTCACCACCAACCCGTAGAATGTATAGGGCCGTGGAAATTCTGAAACTATACTTTTGAGCGGGCGATTTACGCCGTCAAATGCAGGACGATTCATTGGCGGGCGCACGAGGTCGGTACGCACATGGAAGACGAGCGCAAGGGCAGGCCGGAGCAGACCTACGAACAGATCGTGGGGCCGGATGAGACAGGCGTGCCCGATTTCCTGGCGCACGCGGCGACTCCCGACGTGGGCACGGATCCGATCGACGTCGAGCGCTACTGGAGCCCCAGCTTCCGCGAGAAAGAACGT
Source organism: Pseudomonadota bacterium (assembly GCA_039193195.1). NCBI lineage: Bacteria > Pseudomonadati > Pseudomonadota > Pseudomonadota bacterium. The sequence continues at coordinate 83,323 of JBCCWS010000005.1, read as the reverse complement.
CAGCACCTGTGGACCCGCACCTGGCAGCTCGCTTGCCTTGTGGACGACATCCCCGAGGCGGGCGATTGCTTTCTCTACGAGATCGGCGAGCGCTCCCTGATCATCGCGAACACCCACGAGGGCATTCGGGCGTTCTACAACAGCTGTCTGCACCGCGGCCGGCGACTGATCACCGGAAGCTGCACCAAGACCAAATTCGTCTGCCCTTTCCACGCCATCGCCTGGTCCCTCGAAGGCAAGCTGGTCCACAACCCTCTCGCCTGGGATCTGCCCCAGTGGGATGAGACAAACGCGAACCTGCCCCAGGCCCGGGTGGCCGTGTGGGCGTGCTTCGTGTTCATCAACATGGATGATGCTGCCACGGACTTCGAGACCGTCGCGGCACCGCTCATCGAGCACCTGGCGCCCTTTGGCTGGAACGAGCGCTATCGCGCCTGGTGGTACGAGAAGCGCGTGCGTGGCAACTGGAAGACCGTGCAAGAGTCCTTCATGGAGAGCCACCACTCGAATACGGTCCACCCGCAGCTATTGCCCTCGATCGCTGACATTAACTCCCAATACGACTTCCTCAACGCCTACGTCTCGCGCCATATCTCCGCGGCCGCGACATCCTCACCTTCGCTCCAGCCAACGCCGAACGAGCACCAGAAGCTGCGCCTCATGCGAGATCGCGGCGATCGTCGCGTGGACGAACTCGACCTCGCCTCGCTGCCCGAGCGCTTCCGCGCCCGTACCTTCCTCGGCCAACGCATGCGCGAGACCTACGCGCGCGATCACAACACGGACATGAGCCACGCGTCCGACGCCGAAGTGCTCGACTACCTGCTTTACACGGTCTTCCCGAACACGGCCATCTGGGCGGGCTACGGGCCCAAGCTCGTCTACCGCTGGCGACCTACGCCAGGCGACCCAGAGCAGTCGATCATGGACATCATGTGGATGGAGCCGGTGCCGGAGGGCCAACCCAAGCCGCCACCGAGCCCAAAGACGGTGGTGGACTTCGACGAGGACATGCAGAGCCAGGCCTTCGGTTCTTCATCACTTAGGCTGATCCTGGATCAGGACTTCGCCAACATCCCCGAGGTGCAGCGGGGCATGAAGTCCGCGAAGTCCGGCCATGTGCACTTCGGGCACTACACGGAGGCGCGCCTTCGTTACTACCAGAGGCTCGTCGATCGATTCATCGACACGGGCGAGCGGGGAGCCCCCACGCCGGATGTGGAGTTGCCGGTCTAGGACACCTGTTGGAGACGCAGCAGCTGCTTGCCGAGATTTTGCCCCGAAAACAAGCGCAGGAACGCGGCGGGAATGTTCTCAAAACCCTGCTGGATGTCCTCGACGTAGGTGAACTCACCGCTCTCCAGCCAGGCGCGGATCTTGGCCACGGCTTCGGGGAAGCGCTCGCGATAGTCGACGGACAGGATGCCCTGCATCGTCGCTCGCTTGTGCACGAGGTTGAAATAGTTGCTCGGACCGGGTGGCGCCTGCGCCGCCTCGTAGCGCGAGATGGCGCCGCAGATCACCACCCGCGCCCCCACCGCCAGGTGCCCCAGAGCGGCTTGGAGAAAGTCACCGCCCACGTTGTCGAATACGACGTTGACGCCCTCGGGTGCACACTCGCGCAAACGCGTCGGCAGATCCTCCTCCCGGTAGTCGATCGCCTCGTGCAAACCTAAGATATCGCAGAGGTGGCGGCACTTCATGGGCCCGCCTGCCACGCCGATCACACGACACTCACTGAGCTTCGCCATCTGCCCCACCATGGAGCCGACCGCGCCGGCCGCCGCAGAGATCAACACCACGTCGCCCGGGTTTGGTCTACCCGCATCGAACAACCCGAAATAGGCAGCCATGCCCGTGGAGCCGAGGGGCCCGAGGTGGTGGCGGGTGAAGCGATCGTCCGGCAGCACGGTGATCTCGCCGAGCTCCAGCGTGGCGTACTCCTGCCACCCGAGATAGCCCAGTACTCTCGCCCCAGTGGGTACCTGCGTGCAGCGGCTCTCGACGACCGTGCCGAGACCGCGACCGCGCATCACCTCGCCCGCCCGCGTCTTCTGAGCGTAGGCGAGACGGTTCTCCATCTGGCCCTTAAGGGATGGGGTGAACTCCAGGTAGTCGACGCGGATTCGTAGCTGTTCGCCTGCCAGGGGGGCGAGGGAGCTGCTGCTCAGGCGAAAGTCGCTCGTACGCACCGCACGGCCGTGCGGGTTGCCGTCGATCAACCACTGGCGGTTACAGGTCATCTAGTGTCCTGAGTTAGAAGTTCGTTGATGACTTCGCGGCACGTTTTCGCCCCTGAACACGTTGCTCCTCCTCCCGTGGGACCTGCTACGCTCGTCCTCGCGCCGCGCTCAGGCACAAAAACTCGCGTGCGAATTCATCAACGAACTTCCAACTCAGGACACTAGCGCGCTCCCCTGGTGCCTGCACCATGATGACGAGCCCCACGGTGGTGGGGACTGTCATTTATGAGGGTGGGTAGCACTTCGACGGCATGATAGAACCCCCTCATGCCGTTCATTGCCGAGGATATCTACTGCGCTACGCGCGGACTGCTGGGCTCGCGCTGCCAGGCCTGTGGGGAGGTGTTCTTCCCCAAGGTCAAGGCGTGCGCCAATTGCGCCTCGCAGGACGTGGTGACCCACGCCCTTGGGTATGAGGGCACCTTGTGGTCATGGACAGTGCAGCGCTTCCCGCCAAAGGCGCCTTACGACGACGGCCTACCCCGCGAGCAGTTCAAACCGTTCGGGGTTGGCCTGGTAGAGATGGCAGGGGGGGTCAAAATAAAGGCCCGCGTTCGCCTCTCATCGAACACGTTGAGGGTGGGAGAGCGTCTCGTGCTGGGGACGGTCTTGCTACGCCACCAAGCAGATGGTAGCGGCATCTCCACCTATGAGTTTAGCCAGGTGGAGATAGCATAATGGAGCGGGTCGCAATCGTCGGTATAGGCCTGCACCCCTTCGGCAGGACACCAGGCGTTTCGGGCTTGGAGCAGGGCGTAGCCGCAGCCCGCGAGGCGCTGGCAGACGCAGGTCTTCGCTGGGCGGACATCGGCGTGGCCTACGGCGGATCGCGGTCCTCCGGTCACGCGGCGGCGGCCAGCGATCGGCTGGGCCTGACGGGGCTGCCCTTCGTCAACGTGTACACGGGCTGCGCGACCGGCGGAAGTGCCCTGTTTTCGGCGTCCAACGCGATCCGCGCCGGGGTGGCCAAGTACGCGATGGCCATCGGCTTCGACAAGCACGAGCGCGGCGCCTTCGCGCCCAACCCCGAGAGCAATGCCGTCCCGCCGTGGCTGGCCGAGTCTGGCCTGATGGTGACGGCGCAGTTCTTCGCGCTGAAGCTGCAGCGCTACATGCACGAGTACGGCATCAGCGAACACTGCCTGGTTGATGTAGCGCAGAAGGCCTATGAGAACGGGGCTCGCACGCCCACGGCCTGGCGTCGCGAGGCCGTCTCCCACGCGCAAATCGCCAGCTCCGAGATGATCTGCGACCCCCTGCGCAAGTACATGTTCTGCAGCCCTGGCGAAGGCGGCGTCGCCATCATCCTAACCAGCGAGCGGGAGGCGCGACGCCTCGGCGTGCAAGCCGTCGTGCTCGAGGCGTGCGTGCTACGAACGCGTCGCTACGGCACTTTCGAGGTCTACGACAGCTGCGTGCCAGCGACGATCACGCCCCCGGTAACCGAGGACGCTGCGCACGCCGCCTTCGAGGCAGCAGGGATCGGCCCCGAGCACATCGATCTAGTGCAGGTGCAAGACACGGAATCCGGGGCGGAGATCATGCACCTGGCCGAGTGCGGCTTCTGCGCGCACGGGGAGCAGGAGCGCTTGATCCGCGACGGTGAGACCCGAATCGACGGCCGCCTGCCGGTCAACACGGACGGCGGATGCCTCGCTAACGGCGAGCCGATCGGTGCCTCAGGCCTGCGCCAGGTTCATGAGATCTGCATGCAACTACGCGGCCGCGCCGAGGGGCGCCAGGTCGGCGGCGAACCGAAAACGGGCTTCACGCAGGTGTACGGAGCGCCAGGGCTGTCCGCGGTCACCGTCCTGTCGGTTTAGATCGTGTCCGCCTACTTCGCTGTATTGGTCTTAGCCGAGAGATAGCCCAGCTGCGTGGCCTTGAACACGGCCTGGCTCTTGTTGACCGCATCCAGCTTCTCCGTCGCGTTGCGGATGTGAAAGCGAACCGTCGCTCGGCTGCGGCCGATGATGATGCTGATCTCCTGATCCGTCTTGCCCAGCGCCGCCCAGCGCAGACATTCCACCTCGCGCCGACTCAGCTTCGACTGGATGGGCAGGATAGGCGTGCGCTCAGAAACGTTGATGTAGCTGCGAATGAAGGTGCGGGCGTAAATGCCGAGCTCTTCACAGTAGTCGGCGAACTTCTCGGAGAGATCCGTCTCCTCGGGCGAATGAGGGTTGTAGCTGACCGCGCCAACCTGGCCGAAAGGCAGGTGCACGGGCACCACGATGGCGGCGTGGGTCTTGGCGCGCTGCTCGAACTTGGCGAGGTCGATTTCGCTCAGAAAGCGGTTCTCGTGGCGCGAGACGATACCTCGCTGGCTGATCCAAAAGGGCTCGCTCTCATAGCGGCAGGCCATGGGAATCGGCGAGTTCAGACCGAGTCCGTCGGTCTTCCACCAGTCGCTGTCACCATCCTTCCAGCCGAACACGGTGGTCGCCAGCAAGTTACCGTCCTGGTCTCGCGGCGTGCCTGATCTGGCGATATTGTGCGAGGCCGCCACGCGCATGTGGCACAGGTCCTCGACGATATCGCGAAACCGCTCGGCGCAAGCACGGATGTCCGACGCCGTATCAATACGTACACTGCGTGCGTTCTCTATGACGGACATGGTGCGTAACGCTGGCTAAGGAGGAGTATCGCTGCCTGGTCACCCGTTCGGGCGGCCCAGCACAGCGTGGATGTCGACTCGTGAACCCAAGTCTTATCACTTTTAGCAGTATACACCTTGGGACTACTGCCACACAGTGACCTCATGAGTGGCGCAGCGCTCATCTGCGTGGATGCGGCCGCGCCGGGTGGCTTGTGGAACAGCATGATCGTGAGACCTCGATGCTAAGTAGTCTGAACGGAAAGATCATATTGGTGACCGGCGCGGCAGGCGGTATCGGCTCCGCCATCTGCTCCGCGCTGAGCGACCACGGCGCCACCGTCATCGCCACCGATCGCGAAGCACCCGGAGAGCTCTCGGCACACGCGTGCTGGGCGCTAGACGCCTCGAGCGAGGTCGCCTGGGAAACGTCGGCCGATCGTATCGCCAACGACTACGGGCGGCTGGACGGACTGGTGAACAACGCCGCGACCTGCACCATCGGCCCCCTCGAGCAGACGGATCTGGCCCTGTGGCGCGACGTGCAGGCGATCAACGTCGAGTCGGTACTGCTCAGCCTCAAGACTATGCTACCGCCGCTCAAGGTGGCGGGCGCCAGCAGTGGGGCAGGCGCGTCGGTGGTCAACGTCTCTTCCGTAGGCGGGCTGCGCGGCGCCGCGTTCATGGCCGCCTATTGCGCGAGTAAGGCGGCGATCACCAGCCTCACGAAGTCGGCGGCGCACGAGTTCGGCGCACTGCAGCACAACATTCGAGTGAACAGCGTGCACCCGGGGGGCGTGGATACCCCGATGTTGGAGTCGATTGCCAGCGCCTACGTGGAGCTAGGGATCGCACCGACCTACGAGCGGGCGATCGACACGATCGAGAGTCGGCATGTGCTGGGTCGTCTGGCGCAACCAGCGGAGATCGCGGGCGGAGTCGTTTACTTGTGCTCCGACCAGGCGAGTTTCGTCACCGGATCGGAGCTTGTCATCGACGGCGGATTCACGAGCATCTAAGGCTGCGCAGGGTGGAACGAAGCATGGACATCAACGCTCTGGAGGAGGCAGCCTTGGCCTGCCTCGTCAAGCACGACCGGCGCTACGCGGGTGCGCGCATCCGCGCTTCGGTGCCCGTTGCCGGCGGCTACAGTCGCCTCACGCGGCGTCTCGAGCTGGCGATGGCGCAGGGCCAGGGTGAGGAGGCCGTCGTGCTGCAGTATCTGCCGCCGGGGTCGACGGGGCTGGTACGCGTCGATCGGCAGGTCGAGAAGGCCTTGCTGGATTTCCTGAGCGACGCCCAGGGCATCGACGCACCTACGCTGATCGCCGCCGACATGGGGAACGAATTCTTCGACAGCGTGGCCTATCTGTTTCGAGCCGTTCCGGGGCGACCCTTCGTGGAGCTTTGTCGAGAGGCGGAGCAGACGAGCTACCCAGCATTGAACCACGTCCTCGCAGGGGTCGCTGCCCAGGTGCAGTCGATCGACCTGGCATCGCTGCCGGATGCGCTGGAGCGTCCTGCCGATTGGACGAGTTACCTCGATGGGCAGATCGAATCGTTTCGCGAGGCGGAGGCGCAATCGGGCGCCTCGCGCCCTTTCCTACGCTATCTCGCCCGTTGGCTGGATGACAATCGTCCACCCGAGGCACCTTTGTCTCTGGTTCACGGCGACTTCCAAGCAGGTAACGTCATCGCGCCACAAGATGCGACCGCAAACCCCGTGCTGGTGGACTGGGAGCTAGCGCATATTGGAGACCCACGCGAAGACCTCGGATGGTTTGCCCACGTGTGCGGCGTGGTGCCACCGGACCTCCTGGCCACGGCGCCCGAAGCCTTTTACTCGGAGTACCGGCTGCGCACGGGTCTGTCCGAAGCGGTGGTCAACCCGGCGACCGTGGCCTACTTCCTCATCATCTCCTGCGTGCGCACGCACTACGGGATGATGAAATCGTCCGACGCCCTCGCGCAGTCCGCGCAACAGGCGCAATCCGCCCTGGCCGCGTACTACCTCAGCATCACCACCTATCAGCACACCAACTGGATGAAGTCGATCGCCAGAGTCGAGGAGTACATGAGGAAAGCGCAATGATCGTCTCACCGAGCGTACCCGAGATTCTCCGCGGGCTAATGCACGAGATGGGCACGTCTCTCAAGGAGGATCTCAAGGATCCGGTCAAACTGGCACAGATCGATACGATTATCGCCGTACTCGGGGCGGCAGCCACGCGCGTGGATCTGCAGTCGCAGATCGTCGCCACGGAGACCGCCGCCATCTTGAGCGCGGTGGGTGAAGTACTCGCCTCGGGAACCGGATCGCCTGCCCTGAAGCAAGCCTTGGAAGCGTACGACGAATCGGCTGAGGAACTCGTTCGCTATGAAGCGGCGAGTCGAATGCTCTGCGTGCTCGGCGATCTCGGGGAGGATCTCGGCAGCGCCGCGTACGCCACCGTACGCCGGCTCATGGAGCAAAGGCTGGCCAACGAGGAACGCCTGATCGGTGTGGGCTTCGAAGCGGCGGGGCGGTAGTTTTCACTTGGGACAAGGCGGCCAGGCTTACCCAACGGTACGTTGGAGCTTTAGTGCGAGGGGTAAGTGCAAAGCGCCCAGGTATGCCGGCCCGCAGCGACAATCACGCGCACTAGCTTCCCGTATCGATCTCCGCGACGATGTGTCCGATCTTGTAGGGCACTCCCACTTCGCCGATCACCGTGACCGTGCCATCGATCGGGCACTCCACCTCCGTCGCGGCCTTGTCCGACTCCACCAGGTACATCGCTTGCCCCTTGGTCACCCGATCGCCGGTCTTCACCAGCCACTCGGCGATGGCAGCCTCCTCCATGGACATATCGAGTTTCGGCAGCTTTAGTCGAATCTTAGGCATCGGTCATCCCATCACTTTACGGATCGCTACTTCTAGATCGCCGCCGTTCGCCGTCCAGTCCTGCTCAAGCCCGGGGTTGAAGGGAACGGGGGAGTACTTGGAGCCAACCCGATGCACGGGGGCTTTCAACTGGCCGAAGAGCTCCTCGTGAATGCGCGAGGCGATCTCCGCCCCCACGCCAAAGGCCTTCACCGCCTCGTGCATGACCACGGCGCGCTGCGTCTTGACCACCGAGCGCAGCACGGTCTCCTCGTCAAAGGGGGCGATCGTGCGCAGGTCCACGACCTCGATCGACACCTGATCGGCCAGGCGCTCAGCCACCTGCAGGCAGTCGCGCACACGGGCGCCGTAGCTGATCACTGTGATGTCGGTGCCCTCGCGCACCACCGCCGCCTTACCGAGGGGCACGCGATGGTCGGCGGCGGGAGCGGCGCCCTTGGCGCGCATCAGGGCGATGTGCTGGATGAAGATGGTCGGGTCGTCGTCCTCGATACTGGCGAGCAGCAGCGCCTTGGCGTCGGCCGGCGTAGACGGCGTGACCACCTTGAGTCCCGGCACGTGCGCCAACCACGCTTCGAGCCAATCGGAGTGCTGGCCGCCGAACTGCCGGCCCGTGCCCGTGGTGGTGGTCACCGTCAGCGGCACCGCCGTCTGCCCCCCGGACATGAACCGAAGCTTGGCCGCGTGGTTGACCAGCTGGTCCATACACACGGTGAGGAAGTTCATGAACATGATGTCGGCCACGGGACGGTAGCCGGCGATGGCCGAGCCAACGGCAGCTCCCAGGATGGCCTGCTCGGCGATAGGCGTTGAGCGGACGCGATCCGTGCCGAAGCGGCCTGACAACCCGTACATGGTCTTGAACACACCGCCGCCCTGCTCGTCGCCGACGTCCTCACCCAGCAGGATGACCTGCTCATCGTTCTCCATGGCCTCGGCGAGAGCAAGGTTGTAGGCCTGGCCAAAGGTAATCAGCTCGCTCACCCGAGGATCTCCTCACTGAGTACGTCCAATCGATTCTCGCGCAGCTCCGGTTGACCACTGTTTAGGGCGAAGGCTGCGGCCTCCTCCACCTCCTGTACGGCTTGCGCATCGATGTCATCTAGGGTGCTGGGTGAGATGTCCAAAGCGAGCAGTTGCTCGCGCAGGCGTGGTACCGGATCCGCCGCCATGGCCGCCTCGAGTTCTTCCTTCGGAATGTACTTGCCGGGGTCGCCGAAGACATGGCCGTTGAAGCGGAAGGTCATCGCTTCGATGAGCGTGGGTCCGTGACCGGCGCGAGCGTGTTCTACCGCTTCTCTGGCCGCGGCGTACATCTGCGCCGCGTCGTTGCCGTCAACACGCACAGAACGGATGCCGTAGGCGACGCCACGTTCGGCGACCGTCTCGGTGGTCGAGGTAAACTCGAACTTCGTGTGCTCGCCGTAGCGGTTGTTCTGGCACAAAAAGATCACCGGCAGGTTCCAGAGGGAAGCAAGGTTGACGCCCTCGTGGAAGGCGCCGATGTTGGTGGCACCATCGCCGAAGCTGCACACCGTGACCTTGCCGTCCCCTGCCAATTGGCTCGCGAGGCCTAGACCCGTGGCGATAGGGATGCCCGAACCGACGATGCCGGTGGTCACCATCAGCCCGCTCTCGGGATGGGTGATGTGCATGGGGCCGCCTTTGCCACAGCAGGTGCCGGTCCGCTTGCCGGCGAACTCCGCCCAAAGGGGCTTCAGGGGGACGCCCTTAGCGATCTGGTCGTGTAGACCGCGGTAGATAGTGACGAGGTAATCGTCGTGCTCAAGGGCGGTCATCATGGCGGCGGCGAGGACTTCCTGACCGCGAACCGGGTAGTAGACGATCGCCAGTTCTCCAGTTGAGATCATCTGGCGGAACTTGCAGTCGGCGTGATAGATCCTCGCCGTTCGCCGGTAGATCTCGAGCAGGACGGTCGAGTCGACAGTGTCTGTAGCCATGGTCTCTCCTGGACGCATTGGGTGATGGTGCCCGCCCCGGGGGATGCTTCCAACCCATGGAAATGACAGGGGAGCCCTCTGCACGCCTAACCTGAATGACAGTGTCCGGGACGCGGCGATTTCGCCATAGTCGAGCCCATGGTCACCGTCAGCAATCCCCCCACCGAAAGCACCGAGCTGAGTAAGTTTCGGGCCGAGTGCCGCGCCTGGCTCCTCCAACACTGCCCTGCCGAGCTGATCGGACCACACCACTCCAGCGAGGGCCGATGCTGGGGTGGGAAGCGCTGGGTATTCGAGTCACCCGCCCAGCGGCTCTGGCTCGAACGGGCCGCGGCGAAGGGATGGACCGTGCCGCACTGGCCTCTCGAGTATGGCGGCGCCGGCCTGTCGAGGGCCGAGCGCGGTGTGATCGCCGAGGAGATGCAATCACTCGGCATGCGCGAGCCTCTCTACAGCTACGGCATCACCATGCTCGGCCCCGCGCTACTGAAGTTTGGCTCGCCTGGGCAAAAAGCGGCGCACCTGCCGAAGATCGCCCGCGGTGAGATTCGCTGGTGTCAAGGATATTCTGAGCCTAATGCTGGCTCCGACTTGGCGTCCCTCGCCACCAAGTGCGAAGACCGCGGGGATCACTGGCTGGTGAACGGGCAGAAGATCTGGACCTCGAAGGCCGATGAGAGCGACTGGATCTTCGCCATGGTGCGCACCTCCCACGCCGACAAGAAGCAGGACGGCATCACCTTCATCCTGATCGACATGGCGTCGCCCGGCATCACCGTGCGGCCGATCAAGCTGATCTCCGGTCGCTCACCCTTCTGCGAAGTGTTTTTCGACAACGTGCAAGTGCCGAAGTACTACGGCCCGGACAACGCCTCGGTGGTCGGTGAACTTGGCCAGGGATGGCGAGTGGGCACCTATCTGTTGACCCACGAGCGCAGCAGCCTCGGCGGTTACACCTTGAACGGCAGCAGTGAAGAACAACCGATCCTCCAGGCCGCCAAACAGAAGGTGGGTGTGGATGGTAGTGGGCGTCTCGCCAACACGGTGCTGCGCGCTCGTCTGGCAGCGGCGCTGATCGACGATGCCGCCTGCACGGCCCTGTCCGAGAAGCTGAACGCGGAGGCCGGCCAAGGCAACGAACTCGGTGCGCGATCGTCTCTGGTCAAGTACGCATCCACCAAGATCATCAAGGAAGGCTACGAGATCCGCATGGCCTTTGGTGATCTCGACACGCTGAAGAAGTCTCCGCAGGAAGATGAGGAGTACTCACTGACCGCGAGGAACTGGCTCTACTCCCGAGCCTATACGATCCTCGGCGGCACCTCGGAGATACAGCTCAACATCATCTCCAAGCGACTGTTGCACTTACCGTCGCGGTAGCGCCTGTGTACAGCGAAGATCACCATATCCTGCGCGACGCCGTGGGAAGCTTCCTCCGCGACTGCGATCCCAAAGATCCGACGTTGGGCGAGGCGATCGTCGAACAAGGTTGGAGCGGCCTGCTCATCGACGAGCGCTACGGCGGCTCCGCCATGGACGTCACCGCCGCCTGCGTTCTGGCCGAGCAGATCGGCCGTCACCTGCTCTGCTCGCCGGTGCTCTGCGCGGCTCTGATCCCCTCCTACGTCTTGCAACGCGAGGCGACGGAGGCGCTCAAGTCAGAGTGGCTGCCACGCATCGCCTCAGGCGACACGCTGGTGACCCTCGACGCGAGTGGCGATGATGGGGCTAACAACTGCGTCGAGCAGGTCGGCGGTGAACTCGTGCTCAGCGGCGAGTGGGCCTTCGTCCCCGATCTCGACCAGGCCGAGGCCGCCCTGTTGCCGGTCACCCACGGCGATGGCTCGCTGGCGATGGTACTGACGCAGTCCGTCGACATGGCGACGGCGCCCTTTACCACCCTGGACGATCGCAAGTTCGCCAAGGCGACGCTGAGCACCGTGGCCATCAACCCTACGCGCCTGCTCGGCGCCCCAGCGCTCTCGACGGCGCGCCACCTTGGCGCGCTCATCTTTGCGGCCGAGCAGTACGGCAGTGCGATAGCTGCCTTCGAATTGACCGTTGACTACCTCAAGGAACGCAAGCAGTTCGGTCGCAACCTCGGCAGTTTTCAGGCTCTTCAACACCGCGTAGCCAGCCTGTACACGGAGCTGACGATGCTCGAGGCCTTGGTGATCAAGGCGTCGGTCATCCTGCAGGCACAAGAGCACGACGCGGAGAAGTTCTGCTCCATGGCCAAGGCGAAAGCAGGACGAGTGGCCGCCCTGGTAACCAACGAGGCGATCCAGCTCCACGGCGGCATCGGCATGACCGAGGAGTACGCGGTGGGACGCTTCATCAAGCGTGTTGCCGTGTCCGAGAAGATGTTCGGCGATAGCGACTGCCACACAGATCGTGTCGCCGTGCTGAGTGGATTCTGATGGAAGCCATCGAGCCGCTGTGTGACCGTCTGGAGGCCTTCGTCCGCGACACCATCTTCGCCTTCGAGACGGACCCTCGTCTTACACCGCACGGCCCCAACGCAGCGCTCGTGAACGAAGTGAGGGAGTTGGCCCGTGAGCAGGGGTGCCTCACGCCTCACATCCTCGCCGATGGCTCGCACCGATCCCAGCGCGACACGGCGCGGCTGCTGCGCATCACGGGCCTTTCCCCCCTCGGGTCCGTCGCATGCAACACGGCCGCGCCGGACGAGGGCAATATGTTTCTGCTCGGCAAAGCGGCCAACGAGGCGCAGAAGGCGCGTTTCCTCGATCCCCTGAAGAGCGGTCGCCAACGCTCGGCCTTCTTCATGACCGAGCCCGCCGAGTCGGGAGGTGCCGGCTCGGACCCCTCGATGATGAATACGCACGCTAGGCGCTCGAACGACGGCAGCTGGGTCATCGACGGCACCAAGACCTTCATAACGGGCGCCGACGGCGCGGGCGTGGGGATCATCCTCGCCAAAGCTGAGGAAGGGGCCTGCATGTTCTTGGTGAGTTTGCCCGACCCGCAGATCCGAATCGAACGGGTGCTCGACACGATCGACTCGTCGATGCCGGGCGGGCACGCATTGGTGCACATCGACGGTCTGCGCGTGCCCCCCGAGCAGCTGCTTGGTCAACCGGGCGACGGGTTTCGCTTGGCGCAGATCCGCCTGGCCCCTGCCCGGCTCTCCCACTGCATGCGCTGGACTGGCCTCGGCATCCGCGCCCAAGAGCTTGCCACCGAGTACGCGTGCCGACGCCAGGCCTTCGGCAAGACCTTGATCGATCACGAGGGCGTCGGCTTCAAACTGGCGGAGAACCAGATCGATCTGCGTCAGGCCATCCTCATGACAGACTGGTGCGCGGGCGTGCTCGACCGCAATGAGCGCGGCAACGTGGAGAGCTCCATGGCCAAGGTGGCCGTGTCAGAAGCGCTGTTCCGCGTCGCCGACCGCTGCGTGCAGGTGATGGGAGGCAGCGGTGTGACTGGCGATTCGATCGTCGCCCAATTCTTCTGTGAAACCCGAGCCTTCCGCATCTACGACGGCCCTACGGAAGTGCATAAATGGTCGCTGGCGAAGAAGATCAAGAGAGCCGCGCTAGCGAGGCAAGAGACGCCTGAAGTCGCCGACGGCGACCACGGGACGCATCGGGCGCCTGGGACCGATGCACTTCGCCGGTAAGGTGGCCGTGGTAACGGGAGGCGCGTCGGGCATCGGCGAAGCCACGGCACGCCTGCTGCGCGACCAGGGCGCCACCGTCTACATCACAGACGTACAGTACGAACGCGGCGAGATGCTCGCCGAGCAGATCGGCGCGCACTTCGTCGCCCACAACGTCACCTCAGAGCGTGCTTGGGGCGATCTCCTCGAGCAGGTTACCGGGACTGATGGGCGGCTCGATGTCCTCATCAACAACGCGGGAATATTTCGTCCGGGAACGATTGAAGAGCTCACGTTGCAGTCGCTCCAAGAGGTACTTGACGTCAATCTGGTCGGTACCGCGCTCGGTTGCCGCGAGGCGGTGCGGGCGATGAAGGCCAACCCAGAGGGTCCGCAAGGCGCCATCGTCAACGTGTCGTCCATCGCGGGTATCGTGGGTTTCGCCGCCGGCGCCGCCTACAGTGCATCCAAGGGTGCCGTACGCCTGTTGACCAAGGCGGTCGCCGTTCACTGCGCACGCGAGTATCGAACCATCCGCTGCAACTCAGTGCATCCCGGCGTTATCGATACGCCGATGAATCAGGCGACCTTCGAGGCCGCTGATGATCCGGCCGCGGTCCGCGATACATTCGCCCATATGCAACCGATCGGCAGAATGGTTGAGCCCGAGGAAGTGGCACAGGCGATCGCCTACCTCGCCAGCGATTCCTCGATGGCCGTAAGCGGCACGGAGATAGTCGTTGATGGGGCGTGGCTCGCGACGGCGAACGGCCTGTAGGCGCACGTGATAAAGCAGCATCTTCGCAATGGCCTCGAGCGACGCCGCCTGTTCGTGATCCGCCACGGACACGTCGACTACTACGGGCACGGGATCGCCAACCCGACCGCCGCCGCGCTCACCCCACGAGGGCGTGAGCAGGCGTTGCAAACCGGGCGCGCCCTGGCCGCCATTCCCCTCGACGTGATCTTTCACTCGAACGTTACGCGCACCGCGCAGACGGTGGATTTGTTGCTGTCACAGCTATCTGACAAGGCGCCACCTGTTCGTGCCATCGAGCAGTTTCGGGAGCTGGCGGGGGGGCCATTGTCCGAGGAAGCAGAGCGCCACGAGACGGTCGGCGCGCTGTCGGAGGCCTTCTATGAATCCGGTGGCGAGCACGGTAGCGCGCGCGTCATGAACGGGCCGGAGAGCTTCGCCGAGGGCCAAAGGCGAGCGGAATCAGCGCTACGCCTACTCCTCGACAGCCACCACTGGCAGCAGGCCGTGCTGGTCGCGCACGACGTGATCAATCGCCTGCTCCTAGGTGGCGTGATGGGTGTCGGCCCCGCCGCTGCAGGAAAGTTAGAGCAAGACCCTTGCGCCATCAACGTGATCGACTTCGTTGGCCAGCGCGCGCCTGCGGACGGGCGCTTCTGCGTGATGCGCCGCTACGTCAAGATGATGAACTTCACCTGCTATGACACGATCAAGCAGGCCACGCCACGCACCAGCCTGGAACATCTGTTCGACCTGGATCTGGCCACCTACTGGAGCGCCTCGTGATCCGGCCTACTCGCCCCGATACTCAGGTTTGCGCTTATCGCGGAAGGCGGCCATCCCCTCGCGCGCGTCACGCGTGTTGCCGGCAAGCCCAGCGATTGCCAGGGACTCACACTCAAGATGAGCTTCGAGGGAATGGCTAAAGGAGTCTGCGATCAAGCGCCTGGCCTCGCCGAAGGCCAGCGTGGGCCCGTGCGCCAGCTCGAGGGCGACGCCGCGGGCATGGGCCAGGAGCGCGTCACCCGGCAAGACGTTGCTGACCAACCCGAGGGATTTCGCTTCTTCAGCACTCAACACCTCGTTGCGCAGTACCAGGCGCTTTGCCAGCAGTGGTCCGACCAGTCGGGGCAAGAAGAACGTGCTCCCACCGTCGGGCGATACGCCGATTCCGGTGTACGCCTGGGTGAACTTGGCGTCTTGCGCAGCGAACACAAAATCGCCGATGAGCGAGAGGCTGAAGCCAGCGCCTGCGGCGGTGCCATTGACGGCGGTGATCAGCGGAGGGTCCATGCGCACGAGGCAGGCGATGGCGGCGTGGAGATCTTGGGTCAGCGCACGAATGTAGTTGCCAAGATCATCCTCATGTTCGAGGAATGCGCTCACGTCGCCACCGGCACAGAACATCTTGCCGGCGCCCGTGAGGATCACGGCGCGAATCTTCGGATCGCTCGCACACCGCTGGGCCGCATCGGAAAGCTCCCGCCCCATGGTGGCGTCGAGGGCGTTGGCGGCCGTGGGGCGATGGAGCGTGATCGTGGCGACGAGATCGGTGGCATCGAACTCGATTGTGTCGTAGCGCATGGGACGCGTGTCTCCACAGGATGTCGATCGGCGCCTGAGCGGCGTGCTTGCCCATAGTGTGGTCGGTTGCCGAGACACTTCCAATTGATACATGCGCTAGGTTGCGCTGCGCCGCACGTCTTGCGTACGCGATGAGTGCGCGTTCCTAGTGTGCTGTCCCAGAAGTTCGTTGAAAAATACGCGGGTACTTTTGCCCCTGAGTACGTTGCTCCTCCTCCCGTGGGGCCTGCCACGCTCGTCGTCGCGCCGCACCCAGGAACGAAAAGCCCCGTGCGTAGTCTTTCAACGAACTTCTGGGACAGCACACTAGGGCGTGGCAGGCATCGAACGCCGATGAGTGCTGGGTTCTGAGAGAGGAGGCGATGATGGGAACGGGAAGATTGGATGGCAAACGAGCGTTCATCTCGGGCGCGGCTAGTGGCATCGGCGCGGCGACGGCGACGCAGTTCGTTGCCGAAGGTGCACAGGTTGCCGTGGCGGACATCGACGAAGCGCGCGGCCGGGAGGTGGCAACGTCTCTCGGGGAAAGCGCGATCTACGTACGCCTGGACGTGACTCGGGAGGAGGATTGGGTGACGGCGCTCACGACCGCCCAGACGTCGATGGGTCCCCTTACCACGATCGTCAACAGTGCCGGCGTGAGCGTGCCTGCCTCGATTGAGGATCTCACCTTCGACGCTTTCAAGCGCACCCTATCGATCAACCTCGATGGCGTTTTTCTTGGCTGCAAGCACGGCTTGGCGATGATCAAGGATGCTCGCAGCGCATCGATCATCAACATCTGCTCGACGCTCGGCGTGCGCGGCGCGGCCATGTTCGCTGCCTACTGCACGTCTAAGGGCGGCGTGCGCATGCTCACCAAATCGGTGGCAGCTCATTGCGCCGAACGAGGCTACGACGTGCGCGTGAACTGCGTGCTCCCGGGCGCGATTCACACGGAGATGGTCGAGGGCTTCGTCGACGCGGGGGTCGCCGCAGGGGCGACGCGGGAAATGGTGCTCGAGGAATTTGCGGCGCAGTATCCGATGAAGCGCCTCGGCAAGCCACAGGAAGTCGCACACGCCATCGTCTACCTAGCTTCGGCCGAATCCGGCTTCACCACGGGCGCCGATCTACCCGTGGACGGAGGCTATCTAATCTAATGACTCCACCGCTTCATGGCACCGCGGTGCCATCACATCAACAGGAGACTCCTCGTGCAAGACGTCTACATCGTCAGCGCCGCACGCAGTGCGATCGGCAAACGCGGTAAGGGGCTCGCCGGGCTGTTGCCCGCAGATCTGTTGGGCAGGGTTCAGGCGGGTGCCTTGGTTCGGGCGGGCGTCGATCCGTCCCTAGTCGGGCAGGTGATCGGCGGTTGCGTGTCTCAGATCAATGAGCAGTCGTGCAACATCGCGCGCATCGCCTGGCTGTCGATGGGATTCCCCGAGGATGTCGCGGCCACCACCGTTGACTCCCAATGCGGCTCGTCACAGCAGGCGACGAGCCTCGGTGCCGCCCTAGTGGCCTCAGGCGCCGAAGACATCGTGCTCTGTTGCGGGGTGGAGATGATGAGCCGCATACCGCTCTTCGCCAACATGGCTGGCGGCGTGCCGACGGGTGAGAGCTACGCCAGTCACTTCCAGCCGACCACGCAGTTCGAGGGTGCGGCGATGATCGCCGAGGAGTATCACCTCAGCCGCGCCGATCTCGACGCCTTTGGCCTCGCCAGCCAGCACAAGGCCGCGCAAGCATGGCAAGCGCAACGCTTCGAACGCGAGATCATCCCCCTCGAGGCGCCGCAGGTGGACAAGGAACTGAAGCCGACAGGCGCTTCGAACACGGTGGCCCGGGACGAGGGCCTGCGCGAGACCAGCCTCGAGGGGTTGGCCAGCCTGGAGCCGGTGGCGGGACAGTCCTATCACACGGCTGGCACCAGCTCGCAGATCAGCGACGGCGCCGCAGCGGTGATCCTCGCCAGTCGAAAAGCCGTCGATGCCCTTGGCCTCCTCGCCCGCGCCAAGATCGTGGCCACGACCCTGGTCGGATGCGATCCGGTGACCATGCTGAAGGGGCCGATCCCGGCGACGCGCAAGGTGTTGGCGCAGGCCGGTCTGTCGATCGACGCGATCGACCTGTTCGAAGTCAACGAGGCGTTCGCCTCGGTCGTACTCGCCTGGCAGCAGGCCCTCGCCGTGGATCCGGAGAAAGTCAACGTAAACGGCGGCGCCATCGCCCTCGGCCATCCCACGGGCGCGACGGGCGCACGCCTACTGACCACGGCCCTACACGAACTGGAACGCCGGGAGGAGCGCTACGCGCTGGTGGCGATGTGCTGCGGCGGGGGTCTTGGCACCGGCACCATCATCGAGCGGATCTAGTGGGCCGCTGGTAAGCAGACGCCGGATAGCGCGCACCGGGCGACACTCCAACGCTCGGGCCATCAACGCCCGCGCCAGCGGGGCGAGCGCTTTTCGGCGAACGCCGCCATGCCCTCATACATGTCCTCGCTATTGAGCAGGCGATCGAGCAAATCGTTCGGCTGAGTGACGGCCTCGTCGACGCTTGCAAAGGATGCGGTGTCATTGAGCAGCTGCATCGTGCAGCGAATCGACAGGGGTGAGCATCGTGCGACGGCCTCGGCCATCTTCCTGGCAGCTTTCGCCAGCTCGTCCATCGGCACCACGGCGTTGATCAACCCGAACGAGAGCGCCTCGCGAGCGTCGATGGAGGCGCCCGTCAGCAGCATCTCCATGGCCCTTTTCATACCGATCTGTCGCGTGAGGCGCTGCACACCGCCCATGCCCGCGAACAGGCCCACTTTGACTTCGGGCAGACCGAATACGGCGTGCTCGACGGCGATGATGATGTCGCAAGCCATGGCGATCTCGAGACCACCGCCGAGCGCGGTGCCGTTGACGGCGGCGATGACGGGCTTGACGCGCGCCGCGCGACGCGTAAGGCCGGCGAAGCCCGATCGCGGCACCCATACGGACTTGCCGCTGGCCATGTACTTGAGATCATTGCCGGCGGAGAAGGACTCGGTTCCAGTGCCGGTGAGGATGGCGACTCGCAGCTCATCATCGCTCTCGTAGCAGTCGAAGATGTCTTCGAGCTCCTGATTGGCCGCCGGGTGCAACGCGTTACGCACCTGCGGGCGCGCGATTGTGACCGTGAGGATGTGATCGCTACGATCCACTTCGCAGTATTCATAGCTATCTTGAAATTTTCGCGCGCGCAGGCGGGACGCTCTCGCAAGGTCTGACTCACTGTATGCGTAGCGATTGCCCGCGGGGTCGTCCTTGACGTAGACGGTTTGTCCGAGCACGTCATGCTCTGCCGTATGCGCAAGGGTTCGCGCATCGCCTGGCGCGTTGACGGCGAGGAATCGCCGCCCGCTCTCGTGCAGTCGTCCAACCACGACGCTGCCCGACGGGTCTCCCGAGCGATCGTAGGTCACGATGTAGCTCTCCACGCAGGCCTCGCCCTTCGGCAATTCGTCTACTACTTCGCGGGTCTGCGCGTCGACGGTGGCCTGCAGCGCGCTGCTGTCGCAGGGCGACCACGGCTGTGCAGGTGGCGACGCACTGTAGACACCGGCCGCGTGCTTGGACATCCACCCACCGTTGGCGTAGACGAGCCCGCTCGCTCCCGGGTCTGCGCGCAGGGTCGGCACCATTTGCGCGATGGCGTGCATGGAGTAGTTGTTGCCCGCGCCGCCGAAGAAGGCCAGGCCTCCGGTCTGCGTAAGCGGGCGCGGGTCCCTGACGTCAATGCCAAGCGCGTCGCGCGCCTCGAGGACTACCACCGGGAAGCAGCTGTACAGATCCAGGTAGGCGAGTGCGCTGGTCGAGGCGCCCGCCGCACCCACGGCGCCACGCAGGGCCTCGCCCATCGCCAACGATTCCCCTAGGCGTGGTCTTCGCGTGAGCACCTTGTCGGCCGTGTGGGCATAGCCGTGCAGGAAGACCCACTTCTCCTCGGCGATACCCAGTTCGCGGGCGACACCCACGGTGGTCATCAGCAGAGCCGCCCCTTGGTTGACGCCGTCCTTGGCTACCAGACGCCTAGGGTATGGAAGCGAAATCATGCGATTGTCATCGCTTACCTTCAGTAGCTCCTCAGCGCTGTAGCGTTGCGGGAACATGGCGTGAGGATTAGACGCCGCGACGGCGGACATGGCGGCGAAGCACTCGGCCATGGCGCGATCGTAGGTCGCCCGGTCCTCACCGAGGGCGTGGCGTCGCGCTTGCTCGATGAGGCCGTAGTAGTGGGCCGCAATAGTCACACCGTGGCGGATCTCCTCGGCGCAAAAGAGCGCGTGCCCATCGGATCGGCCACGATCCTCGAGTTGCCCGCCGATCTGCTCACTCCAGTCGAGTGGCGTGCCTGCACGGACCGCAGCACGGGTGTTGGCGATCGCCTCGCCGCCCGCCAACAGCACTGCACGGTGCTCCCCGCGAAACAACCGTTCGGCAAACTCGCCGACCAGGGACTGGGGCGAATGGCCCCCGGCCGTGCTGTATACCGCGCACGCCACCTGCGCATCGAGACGTTGTGCAACTGCGCGCGGAAAATTATCAGGGCTGCCGAAGGGGCAGCGGAAGGCGTCGGACGAGTCGGCAAAAGTGCGCACGCACACGATAGCGTCAACCGCCTCGCTGGACGGCGTGGCGAATGCATCTTCGAGGGCGCGCGCAGAGGCAGCAGCCGCAAGGTCGGCATGTGATGAGCACATGGACAGATCCGCCGGCACCCGCTCGGTGATCTGTCCAGCGCCGACGATGATCGGCGTGTTGGCAGTTGGCGTCATCGGCTGTCCATCACTTTGCGCTTCGGTGCCTCTACCGCTCCCCGCGGTTTGCCTGAGCATACATACCAACACCGAACACCAATACCCCACACTTTGGTGGGGGGTTCGCAACGATGGAAAGCACTACATTCGATTGTGATGAATCAAAGTCGAGCTCATGGGTCGGGGGGACACCATGCAAAACGGATTGCCATACACCTCAGCGTTAGTTGCCACCTCAGCGATCGTACTTTGCACTGCGGCGTACGGGCAGGCGCTTGAAGAAGTCATCGTTACCGCACAGAAGCGGGCGGAGTCTTTGCAGGACGTACCCATATCGGTGGCAGCGGTGGGCGGAGATGCCCTCGAAGCCGCCGCGATCACGGATCTGAGTCAACTCAGCCTGACCTTGCCGAACGTTACGATCGTGCAAGAGCAGATCTCCGATCGAATCAACATTCGCGGCATCGCATCGGGCGGTAACCAGGGATTCGATCAGTCTGTTGGCCTGTTCTCCAACGGCGTCTACCTCGGGCGCGGCACCCAGTACCGTTCCGCCTTCCTGGATGTGGAGCGGGTTGAGATCCTGCGCGGTCCGCAGGCCACCCTGTTCGGGCGCAACACGATCGCCGGCGCCGTCAGCGTCACGCCACGCCTTCCGGAGCAAGAGCTAGCCGCAGAGCTGCGTGCCCGGCATGAGGCGGCCTTCGGGAGTCAATCGCTCGCCGGTTTCCTGAACGGCGGCATCACCGATACGCTCAGCGCCCGCGTCGCCTTCCGCCTCACCGAGGAAGAGGGTTTCGTCGACAACGTGCTGCTGGATCGCGACGAACCTTCGGGCGAGTCCGACAACGTACGCGCCTCCCTCCTGTGGGAGCCTGTCGATAATCTCAGCGTCAACCTCTCCTATGAACAGTACAACCTCGAACTCGATGGCAAGGGATGGGAGATCAGCATCGACGAGGCGATCACCATCTTGCCTGGCAGCACCATCGAAGACCCCTTGTTCACGGCAGTGTCCGGCTGCCAACCGGTCTTTACGGACTGCGAGGGTGACTACAACACGGGCAGCACGAACGTCGACGGCTCTGCCTTCTTCGATCAGGAGGAACTCTCGGACGTGGAGACGTCCTTGACGGCGCTGAACATCGAGTATGGGATTGGCGACTACACGCTGAACCTGGTCACCGGCTATTCGACCTCTCGCTTGTTCGAGATCAACCCCGGCGCTGGCCTGGTCATTCCCACAACCAACACCAACCAGTTCGAGGACTACCACGCCTTCACCCAAGAGATTCGACTGACCTCGCCGGGCGACCAGGCCTTTGATTGGCTGGCAGGCCTATACTACGAGGACAACGACTTCTTCCTCGGCGAGCAAATCAACCTCAACGACGCCTCCCTACTCGGCGGCACCGTGGGCACCAACGTCGCCATCAACCAGGACTTCGAGCAGACGGGCGAGATCTTCGCGATCTTCGGCCAGGGCACCTGGAACGTGTCGGACACCTTCCGCATGACCTTCGGCATGCGCTTCTCCAGCGAGGAGAAGCGTGCCAACCAGCGCTACGCCTTGAACGATGCGGCACGCGATATCCGCCTTGCCGATTACTTCGTCGACGTCGTGGGACTGCCGCGGGCGGATGCCGAAGCGGCGGCCTTCGGTCTCGCCGCTGGATTCAACCTCGAGGAACATGCCATCCCGACGCAGACGTTCACCCAGGATAACTTCACGCCATCGATCAACCTGCAGTGGGACGCCACCGACTCGTTGATGGTGTATCTGAGCGGCAGCATCGGCTTCAAGTCGGGGGGCTTTGATGCCCGCATCGCCCTCGACGACGCTGCCGATGGCATCGTCAACGACGAGGAGTACGCCGAGCGCTTCCAATTCGAAGAGGAACAGGCCACGGCCTATGAGCTCGGGCTCAAGTCATCCCTGTTGGGTGGCGCCGCGGAACTCAACGCAGCGGTGTTCTACACCCAATACGAAGACCTGCAGTTCTCCGCCTTCAATGGCGGCCTGTCCTTCCTCGTCGACAACGCAGCGGACGTCAATCTGATCGGCGCCGAGTTCGAAGGACGTTGGCAGCTCACCGACAGCCTGCTCCTGAGCGGCGGCGGGTCGTTCCTAAACTTCGAGTACCAGAGCTTCCCCAACGCGCCGTGCGACGTCTACCGTACGCTGACCGCCGCCTCCTTAGGTCAGGCCGGTTGCGTCACGGACTTCGAGGGCGAGACCGGGGTCAACACGCCGGATTTCAGCTTCAACCTCAATCTGGACTGGGCGCGAGAGATCGGCTTCGGCCTGCGAGCGCGCCTCGGCGCGACGCTGATCTACGAGGACGACTTCTTCGTCGAGCGGGACTTGGACGAGGCATTACGTCAGGAGGCTTACGCCAAACTCAACCTGCGCGCCGGCTTGAGCGGTGCAGAGAATCGCTGGTCCCTATCGCTCATCGCCCAGAACGTGACCGACGAGCAGACCTTCCACTACGGCAACGACGTGCCTCTGTTCAATGGCACGCGCTTCGTTCGTCTCGATCCGCCGCGCACGGTAACCCTCGAGCTGGTCCTGCGCTACTAGGGGTCGATCACCCCGGCCGGTCGATGCTGACCGGCCGCGCTGCCCCTCTCGCATCCCAGGTGAGGGATGCAAAACTCCACCCAACTTCAGATCTCGGCTGCCAGGTACGCCGCTTGGCGAATCGCACGCTCCGCATCCAGCTCCGCCGCTTCGTGCGCTCCGCCGATCAGCGTCGCCTTGATCCCCGCGGCAGTCACCGGATCCATCAGCTCGCGCACGGACAACTGCCCCGCGCAGACGATTACCGTGTCCGCCGGAACGGTGACCCGCTCACCCTCGATCGTACAGTGCAGGCCGCCGTCGTCGATCCTCTCGTAGCGCACGCCGGTCAGCATCTTCACGCCGCGGCGCTTGAGCAGGATCTTCTTGGTCCATCCCGTCGACTTGCCGAGGCTCTTGCCCGGCGAGCTGCTCTTACGCTGCAGCAGCCACACCTCGCGCGCAGCACGATCGACACGGGGTGCGATGCCGGTGACCCCGCCGCGCGGATGGTTCTCGAAATCGATGCCCCACTCGCGGGCGAACTTGTCGATGTCGAGCGCGGCGGACACGCCCTCGTGGGAGATGAGCTCGGCGACGTCAAAGCCGATGCCGCCAGCACCGATGATGGCGACGCGCTGTCCTATCGCGCGTGCGCCGCGAATGGCCTCCACGTAACTCATGACCTTGGGATGGTCGATGCCGTCGATGGTCGGGACGCGCGGCTCGATACCGGTCGCCAGCACGACCTCGTCGTAACCCTGGGCGGCCAGAAACTCAGCGTCGACGCGCCGGCGTAGGAACAGCTTGACCCCAGTCAGCTCGATGCGACGCTGGAAGTACCTAAGCGTTTCGTTGAACTCTTCCTTACCGGGAATGCGACTGGCCAGGTTGAACTGGCCGCCGATGCGATCGCTGCCTTCGTACAAGTCCACCTCATGGCCGCGCTCAGCGGCGAGCGTGGCAAAGGCGAGACCGGCCGGCCCGGCGCCGACCACCGCGAGCTTGCGCTGCGCGTTGGTCGGATCTAGCACGAGCAACGTCTCGTGGCAGGCGCGAGGATTGACCAGGCAGGACACCTCCTCATGACCGTCCAGCTGGTGGTCCAGACACGCCTGATTGCAGGCGATGCAGGTGTTGATCTCATCTCGCCTGCCCTCACGAGCCTTGGCGATCAGCTCGGGATCGGCCAGGAACGGTCGCGCCATCGACACCAGGTCCGCATCCCCATTGGCGAGTACCGCTTCCGCCACCTCGGGCATGTTGATGCGATTGGAGGTAATCACGGGCACGCGAACGTTCTCGCGCAAGCGCCGCGTGACGCGGGTGAAGGCCGCCCGGGGCACCATGGTGGCGATCGTCGGCACCGCCGACTCATGCCAGGTGAAGTGCGAGGAGATGATGGAGACGCCAAGGCTCTCAAGGGCCTGCGCAAGGGCGACGATCTCCTCCCACGACATGCCTCCCTGCAGCATGTCCATCGCGGCGATGCGAAAGGCCACGAGGAAGTCGGCCGAGACGGCCTGGCGTACGGCACGAACCACCTCCATGGCGAAACGCATACGGTGCTCGTAGGTGCCGCCCCAAGGATCCTGGCGTTGGTTGGTCTTCTCGACCAGGAACGCAGAGATCAGGTAGCCGGCGGAGCCGATGATCTCGACGCCGTCGTAGCCCGCCTGCTCGGCGTAGGCGGCGCAGCGGGCGAAGTCTTCGATCTGCTGCCAGATGCCCGCCTCGTCGAGCGCGCGCGGGGTGAACGGGTTGATCGGCGAGCGGATCGCCGAAGGCCCGACGCAATCGGCGTTTCGCGTCAAGGGACCGCAGTGGAGGATCTGCAGCATGAACTTCAGATCCGGCGCGGCCCGATGCACCTCCTCGGTGATCACGCGATGCCACTGCGCCTCCTCCGGCGAGCCCAGCATGGCCTCGACGCCGGACTCGGCGTAGCCGGAGATCCCCTCGCGATTGGGCGAGATCCCGCCGGTGATGATCATCCCGACGCCCGCGCGGGCACGCTCCGCGTAGAAGGCGGCGAGGCGCTGGTTGCCGTCCGCCTGCTCCTCGAGGCCCGTGTGCATCGATCCCATGATGGCGCGGTTCTTGATGGTCGTGTCGCCGATACGCAGGGGCGAGAACAGCAGCGGGTAGTCGCGATGAAGCGTGTCCGAGGCGACGGTCGACATGGCGACATCCTCAATAAAGTCTGACATTAATATTGACCGGGAGATTAATGTCAGACATACTCGAAATCAACCTTGAGCCCCTATCTCTTTGATCGGGAACGTTTATGTCGGCGTTGCATGAAAAGCCCCAGGATCAGCCAGCGTACGTCCGCGTCTTCGAGGCTGTGGAGACGGCGATCCTGAGTGGCGAGCTTGTCCCGGGCGCACCCATGCCCACCGAGCAGGTACTTTGCGAGCAGCTGGGCGTCCAGCGCTCGACGGTGCGCGAGGGGATCCGACTGCTGGAGCAGTCCGGATTGGCCCAGCGGATCAACCGCAAGCGCCTGGTGGTGGCGCGAGTACAGGCCGAGCACGCGGCCGAGCAGGCCAGCCGCGGCCTCGAACGCCATGGCGCCACCTTCGAGGAGGTATGGGAGGCCACCGCCGCCCTGCAGCCGGCCAGCGCCAGGTTGGCCGCCGAGCGGGCCAGCGCCGAGGACATCGCCCAGCTCGCCGAGATCACCGAGGCGCTGCAAGGGGCCGAGCGGGCGGCGGACGTGGTCGCCCTGGGAGTCGACTATCAGTTCGCGATCGGTCGCGCCGCACGCAACAGCGTCATCAACGTGATGCTGAGATCTCTTAGCCTGCTCGCCAATCCCACGATGATCCGCGTCATCGAACGCCTGCCGGATGCGCAGGGGCACATCGTGAAGGCCCAGGAGCACATCACCGCTGCCATCTGCGCGCGCGACGGCGATCTCGCCGCCACCTGGATGGCGCGACACATCGCCAACCTGCGCGCCGGCTTCGAACGGGCGGGCATCGACATCACCGGCACGGCCGGCTCCCTCGAAGATCGCCAACGCCCATCAGGGCAAACTTCGGGATGATGAAGGAGGCTAGGCTGTGGCTAAGGTGACACCAGCAACGACCGGCTATGTCTACACCGACAACCTCTGCGCACCGTTCTTCAACAACGCGGAGCAGGATCCAGAGCAGGTTGCCGTGGTATTCCAAGGCACCTCATACCGCAACGCTGACATCGTCGCCAAGGTAGACGCGGCGATCGACCTGCTGCTCAACCTCGGGATCGGGCGAGGAGATCGGGTGGCGTTCCTCGGTGAAAACCAACCGGGCATGTTGGTGCTGCTGTACGCCCTGTCCCGTCTCGGCGCGGTCTACCTCCCCCTGAATCCGCGCAGCGCCGGCGAGGAAGTGCTGTTCATCGCCGAAGATGCGGACATCAAGGCGATCGTCGTTGGGTCAGCGTTCCAGGATCAGGTGGAGGCCGTTCGCCCGCAACTCGCCGGCAGAACGCTGATCGGCATCGATTCGGCGCCAGCGCACTGGACCACCTTATCGCTCCATAAAGTGGTAGGCACTGACGGCCGGTCCCGGCATGGCATCGTATCGACGCACGCTGGTGACACGGCCTTCATGCTGTACACCTCGGGCACCACGGGTACGCCGAAGGGCGTGGTCTACACCCATGGCAACGTGTGGGCCACGGTATGCAACCTACTTCTAGCCAACCGGCCTAACGCCTCGTCAACCACCTTGGCCGTGGCGCCTATGTTCCACATCGCCTCTCTCGCGTACGCGCTGACCGACATCGCAGCTGGCGGCCGGGTGGTGATGCTACCGAGCTTCGATGTCGATGCGGTCTACCACAGCCTCGCCGAGTGGAAGGTGACGACGGTCTTTGCCGTGCCAACGATGTTGATCGCCCTCGAGCAACACCCTCTCTTTGCCACCCACGACTTCACGGGCCTCACGATCATCGCCGCTGGCGGCCCTGTGCCCGTGCCGATGCTGCGCAAGTGGCTCGGTCGTGGCGCGTTGGTTACGCAGGGCTACGGTATGACCGAAGGCAGTGGCACGGTGCTGCCGGCGAGCAAGGCGTTGGCCAAGGTGGGGTCCGCCGGGCGCGCACTGCCGCTGACGGAGGTGCAGATCCGCGATGTCGAGAGCAATGAGGTCATCTGCGACAGCGGCGTCAACGGACAGATCTTCATGCGCGGCCCCTCGATCAGCAAGGGGTACTGGCGCCGCCCGGAGGAGACGGCAAAGGTCTTCGCCGACGATGGCTGGCTGGCGACCGGCGACATCGGCCGTTGGGACGAAGACGGGTATATCTACATCGTAGATCGCCTAAAAGATATGATCGTTTCCGGCGGCATGAACGTCTATCCGGCCGAGATCGAGAAGGTGCTGTCTGGTCACGCGCAGGTTCGATCGGTCGCCGTCATCGGCCTGCCTGATTCGAAGTGGGGCGAGCGTGTGACCGCGATCGTGGTGCCACACGACCTTGAGCAGGCCGACCCCCAGGGGCTGGAGGCATTCAGCCGCGAGAAGATGTCGAACTACAAGATCCCCAAGCAGTTCGAGTTCGTCGAGGTGCTGCCCATTGGCCCCTCGGGCAAGGTGCTGAAGCGCGAACTGCGCAAGCGCTTCGCAAACACCGCCGAGGCGAGCTCATGAGCGAAGCGCGAGTCATGATCCCTCACGAGACGAGCGCCGATGCCATGTTGGCTGCGCTCGAGGCCCAGCGCGAAGACCACCTGGCGGTCGGACCTGCGAGCCTGGCGCTGCGACGAGATCGTCTGCAGCGCTGCATCGACTTGCTACGCACCCATGAGGACACGCTGGTCGACGCCATATGCCGCGACTTCGGCCACCGTAGCGAGGCCCAGAGCCGCTTCACCGACATCGCCGCGTCCATCACCGCCCTGGACCATGCCCAAAAGCACGTAGGACGCTGGATGCGTTCCCAAAGGCGTAAGGTAGGACCCTTCCCCCTCAACCTGCTGGGAGCCAAGGCGCGCATCGACTACCAGCCCCTCGGCGTGGTGGGCGTGATCAGTCCGTGGAACTTCCCCGTCAGCCTCACTTTCACTCCGCTAGCGGGCGTGTTGGCGGCCGGCAATCGCGCGCTGATAAAGCCTTCGGAGTACACGCCCGCCACGTCCGAAGCGCTGGCTAGCGCGGTGGCTCAGCACTTCGACCCCAAGGAACTACACGTAGTCACTGGCGGACCGCAGACGGGCGCAGACTTCTCGGCCCTGCCCTTCGATCACCTGATATTCACCGGCGCCACTTCCGTCGCTCGTCACGTGATGCGTGCGGCGGCTGAACACCTGGTGCCGGTGACGCTCGAGCTCGGCGGCAAGTCGCCCGTGATCGTCGGGCGTACGGCAGCGATGCAGGCGGCGGCCGAGCGCATCGTGCTGGGCAAGATGCTCAACGCCGGCCAGATCTGCCTAGCCCCGGACTACGCGCTCGTGCCGCGCCCGCGCATCGACGAGTTCATTGAGGCGATACGTGCCGCGGTCTGCGCCATGTACCCGACGCTGTTGGAGAACGATGATTACGCGAGCATGGTGAACAAACGGCACTTCGATCGCATCCGCGGCTACCTCGACGAGGCACGCGCCCAGGATGCTCAGGTGATCGAGCTCAATCCGGCGAGCGAAGACTTTTCAAAGCAACCGAACCACAAGCTGCCGCTGACCCTAATCGTAGATCCCGACGACAAGCTAGCGGCGATGCAAGATGAGATTTTCGGCCCCGTGCTGCCCGTGAAGCCCTACGAGTCGATCAAGGAGGCGATCGACTTCGTCAATGCTCGCCCCCGCCCACTCGGCCTGTACTACTTCGGCGACGACGACAAAGAGCGCTCGGCGGTGCTCGCGCAAACGATCTCTGGCGGTGTCACGATCAACGATGTAGTCATGCACGCGGCGCAGGAGGATCTCCCCTTCGGCGGGATAGGTCCCTCGGGCATGGGGTGTTACCACGGCATCGACGGGTTCCGCACGTTCTCCCACGCGAAATCCGTGTTCACCCAAAGCAAGGTCAACGTCGCCGATCTCGCTGGACTGCAGCCACCGTACGGCGAGAAGCTTCGGCGCACCGTCAGGCAGCAAATCGGCAAGTAGGCTGAGTCGCCGTAAGGTAGATTCGCGATTCTCCGCGCGGCCCTCTTGGAATCTGAAGGCGAGGTTGCTCGTCGGACCGCCGCATTCTCAGGCAAGGCATAGGGCCGCGGTCATTGCCCCAGCGCGAGCAGCGTGCCATCGCATCGGCGCGGGCAGTATCACGTTTCGTGCCGTGTTCGTGCGCCCTTCGACCGCGAACACCCGTTCTTCCATCGCGTCGACCACGGTGGTCTCGATCGCCTCGGCGGGTGCTAAGACTCCTGCGGGTCATGGGCCTGTGCGCAGGGGCAACGGCAACACCTCCCTCGCCTAAGGGATAGGACAGATTAACGCTTGCTTTAGGATGCGCTGCGCTCCCCGGCGGCCCGCTGCGGATTGCCGGTCCATCTGCTGCCACCGGTGCAACGCGTGACTCCCGAGTGGCTCGCCCGCCGCTTGAGGTGGTGGTCGGGTTCAGGGTAGGAGACTCCAGGGACTCGCCCGCCCACCATCGGGCGGGCGATCCCGTGATCGCTCAGGGCGCGTAGGTCGCCGACAGTTGCAAGCGGGCGTTTACATCCCCTGCGCCGTTATCGAACCACAGCACGATCAGGCGGCCATCGCCATGCGCGATCGGCGTCATGCGGTCGACGGTGAAACCGTTGTCGGTGACTGTGATCGCCGCCGGCAGCTTCTCGCCGCGCTCAGTTTGCAGCTCCACCATGAGCAGGGAGCGGTTGGCCCCCTCAGGAAAGCTCACCTGGCCCTCCAGGGCATTGATAGCTTCCTCACCGTCGTTGTTCTGGACGAAGGCCAGGCCGCCGCCGTGATCCATTGCGGTGATGCTGGTGCGCATGAGATCGAGGTTGGACGCGAAACCAAAGCGCGGGAAGGGATTCACTTCGATGACCACGCCGTCCACGGAGGATTCGATCGACGGGGTGGCCTTGATCTCCACATCCTTGCCCGAGTCGTCAGGTTGAATGTCGGTGATCTTGAGGTCAACGCACGCGTCGCTATCGACGTCGTTGTCGAACTTTACATGCCATCCGCCCGAGTCAGTTTCCGCGGCCGGTGTGCCGCCTACGTCTACGCCCCCAGCGGTAGCGTTGTCGATCGTGATCGTGACATCGTCCATACCCGCCCCATTTGGAAGGTCGTTGCACAGCTTGCCCGCGGCGTCTGGCCCCGATGTGGGTATCGCGGCAGGATCTAGCTTCGCCACGGAAGTGGTGCCTCCCGTGAGTTTCTTCGTAGGCAAGGGGATCGTAGCGGCAATTACCACCGTGGCCAGGGCTAGGGCGGAGGCGCATACGGAGGTGGACAGTAGTTGTTGCTTGTTCATGGGTAGATCCTTTGTTCGGTCGAGCGGCATCCAGGCCGCTTGGGTTGAGTTGGATAGAGGGCACCGGCGCGGTGATCTCGACTCAACACATGCGGAGTACCTGCGACGAAGGATTGCCCCCAAGCGGCCGGAATTGATCTTTTAGCTAAGTTATCTAATAACATTCGATTGAAGCTGTATCGCGAAATTAATTTCAAGTCATGGAAGTTCCCGTTGTGAGTCATGACTTTGGCTGCCGGGCTAAGGCGGACTGGCGCACCCGGCGTGGCACTCAAAAAAGGCGAGCGCGTGATGGCGATTGCCAGCTTGGCGATCGGACGCGCCAAGCCAACTCACGATTGCATCGCGCTTGCAGTGCGAACACATTCTCTCGCGGGACTTGCCGCAACAGGTGGCGCTCCCCCTACCCCGGTCACCGATCGCGGTTCGTCGTTGTGCTCGAGCAAGTCGCCACGCACGAGGACGAGTGCCGGCGGAAGGGCACGATGCTACGCTCGTGTGGTTGAGCCCACAGGAGCGCTGATGCGATGACTGCTCGCTTGCCGTTCATCTTCGACTTCATCTCGCCCTACGCATACCTCGGCTGGCACCGCGCCAAGCAGGAGCTCGCGCCGCTGGGCGTGACGCTTGAACCCCACCCAGTGCTGTTCGCCGCCATGCTCGATGCCAACGCCACCAACGGACCAGCCGAGATCCCCGCCAAGCGCATCTATACGTGGAAGCACGTGGTGCGCCTTGCCCACGAGCAGGAGCGGAAAATTCAACCACCGCCGGCCCACCCCTTTAATCCCTTGCTAGCGCTACGGATAGTCTCAGCTATCGATGATATCGATCAGCGCACCCGAGCCGTTGACGCGATCTTTGCTGCGGCGTGGGAGCGGGGTGACGCGATCACGGATGCCGCCTACGTAGGCGAGGTACTGAAGGCGGTGGGCCTCGACGGCGCCGGGCTGGTGCGCGCGACCGCCAACGAAGACACCAAGCAGCGCCTGAAGGACGCTACGGCCTGGGCGATCGGGCAAGGGGTGTTCGGTGTGCCGTCCTATTTGGTGGGTGATGAGGTTTTCTGGGGTCAGGACAGCGTACCGCACGTCGTTGCCCACCTGCGGGGTCAGGACCCAGCCGCGGGAGCGCTCGAACGGTGGCGGGACTTGCCAGTTGGCACAAGCAGGATAGGTAGCCGGGAGCGGCGCTAGGGTGCACTTGATGCCGCCAGCGCCAGCGCCAGCGCGACGGGCCTTGCGACTAGCTACCGAGGGTCTGCGCTGACTGCCACCAACTCAGGTGCGTCGCAGACACCAAACACCGACGCCCGCTTGAGTGCCTACTCGGATCCGTCGATCATCACCATGAGACAGTACGGAAGCGGCTGAAGCCAAGGACGGGGACCATCGAAGCGAAGCGGTTGCTTTGGCGCACCCGCGCTTAGAGGTGAAATCGAAGCGGCAACACCGTCAACTTCAGAGTGCACAGATCTACTAGCACAACCATGGCGAAGCCCTAAGGCTGGACATGAGATGACCTGACTGCTACCACTCATACCCTGTTTAGGTAGAGAACCAGGTCCCCTGAGGCATGCGCACGCTCCGGTTTTTCAGCACTTTTCTTGCTCTTTCGGTACTGCTAAGCACTGCCAGCGGCCCCGCGCTCGCCAAGCGCGCCACCTGGATAGAGGTCTCGAACGACAACTTCACCGTACGCAGCGACGCCGACTTCGACACCGTTCAAACGCTGATCCGGGATCTGGAACGCTTTCGCGTCGTCATGGCCTTCCTCGCCGGCGTAGAACTCCTTGAGGACCCCACACCACCCCTGCTTATCTACCTGTTCACCACGGTCTCCGAGTACCAAAAGGAGATGCAAGCAGGCGGCACGCTGGGTTTCTATCAAAATCCGCTGCTCGGTGCGCGCATGTTCCTTGCCGCCGAGGACATCTCCCGTCGCGGTGTCGATGCGCGCGCCGTCCTGTTCCACGAGTACACCCATCACCTGCTGCACCACTTCAGCAACTACCGCTACCCCGTGTGGTACGACGAGGGCTTCGCCGAGTACGTCTCCACGATCCAGTTCCGCGAGAAGGAAGGGCTCGTGTTGCTTGGGGATCTACCGACGCGAGCCGCCGTCGTGCAGGGCTACCCGTGGATTCCCTGCTCGGAGATCGTCAAGTCCAACGGGCAGTACTTGGCGGGCAGCCGTATGAGTATCTCAAACACGTCCATGCAGTACGCCCAGGGCTGGCTGATGTCGCACATGTTCAGCTCCAAGCCGGAGCTCGGCAGTAAGCTCAACGGATTCATCGCCGCCGTGAACAAACCCGGGGTGGATCCGATGGCAGCCTTCGAGGATGCCTTCGGCTGGTCGAGTATCGAGTGCAACGAGCAACTCAAGGAGTACTGGAACGGCGGTAGCCTCAAGTACGTGCAACTCACGATGCCCAAGGTGGAGGTCGAGCTGACCCGCCGCACCCTGGATCCGGCAGAAGGCGCCTTCCAGGCTCTCGAGGCTCGTTTCCTGGCGGGGCGCATGAAGGGCTCACAGCCGCGCTATGAAAAGGCCTTCAATAAGGCCTTGAAGGCGGGGATTCGCGAAGCGGACATGCATCGCTACCTCGCAGGCGTCGCCCTATCTCGTCGCAGCCCCGAGCGCGCGATGGAGTATGCCGAGGCACTGGTGCGCCTGGCGCCGCAGGCGGGCAGCAGCTACTACACACGCGCCTCGGTGCGCTTGGGTGGGCCGAACGGCAATGGCGGTGAAGGCATCGATGCGGCGCAGGGGCAGTTGGTGCTGAAGGACTACGAGAAGGCATTGGAGCTGGCGCCGGGCGATGCGGCGGCGCTTACCGGCTACGCCAATGCTCACCTGCTGCCTGGTGTGCAGGTGTCGGATAGAGCGCTGCTGGCGATCGATCAGGCGCGAGGGCTGAACGCGGATACTCAGCTTATCCCGCTCATCAAGGCGAAGCTATTGTCCAAGGCTGGGAGGGATACGGAGGCGCGAGTGATCCTGGAGGGGTTGCTCAACTGGGCTCGTAGCAAGGGGCAGCGGAAGTTCTTCAGCAAGGCGCTGGATGAGGTGGGTACGGTGGAGTGGGCGGAGCCTGTGGCTGGTGGCTTTGATTTTTGGTAGGTGTGCACGGCAGCTGCGTCGACCCCACATGGAACCGTTCAAGCGTCTGGGCAACCAGACTCTGACCGTTCCCTTGATGACATGGCGATTCGAAGTCTCTTGTAGCCTTCAGAGGTGAACCTACCCCTAACGTCGGTCTCTCGCCTCCCCTCTCAAGACCCCGGATACTGCGAAACACACCGGATAGCGCCAAGTCAACGCGGCGCCGTGGGAGACCCGCTCGCACGGATCTCCCGCCGAACACTAGCGCCCCCAGCGGACGGCACCAACAACCGCACACGCGGCGTTCTCGCTCCCGGTAAAGACGAAGGTGCTACCGAGTTCATTCACTCCATTACCGACAATGTCCGTCTCACCCCGCGTACGGCCACTGATCGCAATGGCCAGGCTGGCGCCCGTGCGTGAGGTGGCCTGGAAGGCACTCGGCGAGGTGTCGAGGCGGGTCTGGCGGTAGGTCAGGGTCTGGCCGAGGCCATCCACCGTCAGGTCGCCCTGGTCGCTAAAGCGCAGGCAGTCGGGGAACGTGGCGCCCGTGTTCGTGCGTACGTCGACCGCGAACACCCGCTCTCCCATTGTATCGACCACAGTGGTCTCGATCGGCTCGTTGCTGAAGTCGCTGTAGACCAGCTCGATGCCATCTGGGAAGTCGGGGTTCGGCACCAACCCCAGGACGCCCGCGCAGGCCTCGCCCACGCCGCACGGCGTGAGCATGACGTCACTCACGGGCACGGGGTTGGCGATGAAGTTGAAAAACTCCCCCATCCACCAGTTGGTGCTCGGCGCGAACACGGCGAAGGAGATGCCCTCGTCAGGCTCATCGCCGAGGGCGCCGCCGTCGATGTTGTAGGCGAAGCCCATGAAGGCGTTCTCGAAGGCCTCCATGTCGGCGACGGACTTGTCGTAGGTGAGGGTTAGTGGGGCATCCAGGTTGAAGCCCGTGAAGGTGATCTCGGCGTAGTCCACCTCGTTGCCGAAGGGCAGGCCGAAGACGTCGGCGATGAAGCGTGAGACTGCGTAGAGGCGACCGTCGCCGTCGAGGTCCGTGCCGCTGAGCACGCCCGTGATGGTGCCGCCGCTCGGGTAGCCGCCCTGGGCGTATTCGATGGTGACGGTCTCCTGGGCGAAGGCGCCTTGGGCGAGGAGCACGGTGGCCGCCGCGGCGGCGAGAGGTGGGTGGATGATGCGTGTCATGAGGGTCCCCCGTTCGGGTTGTTGTGAAAGACGGGGGCCATGCTTGCGCGGCGGGTCGCGGCAAGCATGAACGAACTCTGACAGAATGCTGTTTTTCCTGTCGACAGCCCTCGTTCCAAGTTAAATGACTGAAGAACAAGAAGTTCTCAGATCGGGCGCGATACGCCTGGACATCGCCTCGGCGCGCCTGGAACGCGACGGCGAGGCCGTGGAGCTGCGCCACAAGCACCTCCAGCTGCTGCATGCACTCATGCAACGCCCGGGTGAACTGGTGAGTAAGCGCGAGCTGATCGAGCTCGGCTGGGGCCATGCGCCCGTCACCGATGCTGTGCTGACCACGGCGATCAAGGAGATCCGCCGCGCCCTGGCCGACGACGCGCGCTCCCCGTGGGCCGTCGAGAACGTGCACGGTCGGGGCTACCGATTCCTGGCAGCCGTCAGTCGCGAGAGCGCGCCGCCGGCACCGCTGGCGTCCGGGGCGCCCATCGCGTCCGGCGCGCCATCGTGTGAGCCCTCGAAAGCGCCTACGCGGACCGGCTGGATCGCGGCCGCGGCCGTCGTCGGGCTGATCGCCTTAGGGCTCGCCCTAGTGCTGGCGCCGCGGCAACCGCCGACGTCGGACACTTCCCCCAGAGCCGTGGCCGAGGCGCCGCCGTCGATCGCCGTGCTGCCCCTCGACGACATGTCGCCGCAGAGCGATCAGGGCTGGTTCGCCGATGGCCTTGCCGAGGAGATCCTGAACGAGCTGGCCCGCTCGCCACGCCTGCGCGTCGCTTCGCGCACCTCCGCCTTCCGCTTCCGTGACGCCCGCGAGGATGTGCGCGACATCGCCGAGGCCCTGGACGTGGACTACGTGGTCGAGGGCTCTGTGCGCACCGCCGGCGAGCGCCTGCGCATCACCGTGCAGCTCATCCGCGCGTCCGACGGGCTGCACGTGCTCTCGGAGAGTTGGAACCGCCCCTTTGCGATGGATCAAGTGTTCGACGTGCAGCGCGAGATCTCCACGCAGATTCTCGACGTGCTCAGTCTCGCCATCGCCGGCGACACGCCCACCCGCCAGTACCTCGCACCCGGGGAGGTAGACCTTCAGGCCTACGAGCAATTCCTGCGCGGCCGTGAACTGGTGCGCTCGCGCACCCAGGAGGGCCTGGCAGAGGGCATGGCGCTGCTGGAGCAATCCCTCGCGACGTCCCCAGACTACGCCCCAAGTCACGCGACCCTGGCCATGGGCCAGCTCCTATCGGGGCAGTTCACCGGTGCGCCACAGACCGAGGGTCGTGCCCAGGCCGCCGCTCACATCCGTACCGCGATGGCCCTGGCACCGGAGTCCGCGGAGGTGCTCACCGCAGCCGCACTACTCGCGATGATCGATGGGGAGATCGAGCGATCGTTGTCGTTAGCCGATCAGGCCCTGGTGCGGGCACCGAGTACAGCCGAAGCGCAATTCCGCAAGGCGACCGCCCTGAACCTCCTCGGACAGGTACGGGAGTCCTACCTCGCCTTTCAGCGCGCGAGTCTGCTAGACCCGCTCAGCCCCACGATCACCGCCGCACTGGCGGCAGCCCACCTGCACAATCGCGAGGAGGCGCGGGCCCTCGAACTGACCGAGCACGTGTACCGTTGGCGACCGGATCATCCGATCGTCGCCTCGTCCCTCGCCATCGTGCTGATGGAAACCGGGCGGTACGTGCGCGCCTTCGAGCTGATCGACGCCGCCTGGCGTCAGGGCCCGGACGTGGCGCTTATCAACCTGCGTCGAAACGAACTTCTCTGGCGCCTGCACGCAGACAGCCGGTTGGAGCGCGAAGACTCTGCTCACCTCTGGAGCGTGGGGGCCGCCCTCGCCCTTGAGCGCGGTGACAAGGCCGAGGCGCTGGCTCTCGCCCGAGCCAACCTCCATCCCACGCATTTGGGCATCTCCGCGTTCGACATCGCCTACTGGGCGGGCGATCGACCGCTTGCTCGCTCGCTTGCGGAGCGAACCGTCGAGCAGCTTGGATTGACTGAAGCGCGGATGGCCGCTGGGTACGACACGTCGGTGCATCAGGCGGCCATCGTTCTGTCGCCCTCCGCAAAAGCTGAGGCTTTGCGCGCTCTGATGAACGCGCGCTACGTGGACTGGTCGCCGCCGGAGAATGGCCTCGTGCGCGATGAGGAGCTGGTGGGTGCGGCGGCTTGGCGGCTGCTGAATGATGATACGCCGGGAGCCATAGCATGGCTGGAGTACGCGGCGGATCATGGCCGCGTGCTGCGAGAGCTTCGCGTGGATCCTCTGTTCGCCTCGCTGCAGAGCGACGAGCGCTTCAAGGGCGTGGTGAAGCGAATGGAGTGGACGGCCACTAGACTCCGCGAACAGTTATCGGTTTTCCTCGCTGAGGTCACAGATCAAGACGAGACTCCTGAACCCATACTGCCCCGGCGCAAGTAGCCTCGACGGCTAGGAACCAGAAAGCAAAAACGTCCGAGGGACTTGCCTATGGCTCTGTTGACCATGGGGTGTGGCGCGGCCAATCCACGCCAAAGTAAAACAGTAGTCCGCTAAAGACCGTGCTACTTGCGTGAGGAAAATAGCCACATCAGAGGTCGCACGTGAGGCCTGCAAATTCGTTGTAAGCGGCGGATTAAGTGAAACGCAGACACAGGAGGCCAGCTAGCGCAAGCCGCAAGCACTCGGGATAGCACGGCCGCGGCGAAAGCATCAGCCCTGGACATCGAGCGTTCTGATTGCTACCACTTATACCTGCGATAGGCACAGGACCAGGTAGCTAAAGCATGCTACCTCCCGTACGATCACCGCAATCCTCGCTCACGTACTACTGAAGGTGACCGCGAGCAGTCCTGCGTTCGCAAAGCGCTCCACCTGGATAGACGTCTCTAAAGGCAACTTCACCTTGCACACGCTGATCCGCGACCTCGAGCGCTTTCGCGTCATTATGGCCTCCCTCGCCGGTGGCTGGAGGAATCTGGGAACGGGCGCCACCGTAGCCCCTGCGCCGGATGTGGTGGGCGATGGAACTGCGAGACGAAGGCTATGCGGTGCGCCTTCTCACGCTCCACTCACAGGTTGAATATGACCGAGAAGAAACCACTCGCCGCAGGGCTCTTTGCCACAGGTGTTCTTGCAGGCTCCGCAGCTGTCAGCGACGTGCTAGAGGTACCGGCAGACTTCGCCACCATCCAGGCTGCAATAGACGCGGCTGTGGACGGCGATAGCATTCTAGTCTCCGCCGGTACCTGGGCGGAGCGCATCGACTACCTTGGGAAGGACGTAAGCGTGCGCGCCGTTGACGGGCCTCGCGCAACGATCATCGATGGCTTCGGCGGCACCGTAGTACGCATAGGCCCCGGCGGCACGCTTGCAGGCTTTACGGTAACAAACGGTGCCGCAAGTTTTGGGGCTGGCACAGAGGTACGGGGCGCGGGCAGCCGGATCATCGGCAATGTCTACGATGGCAACAGGCAGAGCGCAGGTGGCTACGGGGCAGGCATCGGTGGCAATACCGCTTCACCGCTGATCGCGCGAAACGTGTTCGTACGCAATACATGTGACAGCCAGTTTCTTGCAGGTGTACTCGGGTTCATCAACTCATCCTCACCTACCATCATCAACAATCTCTTCATCAGCAACTCCTGCCGTGGCATCAATCTTGCTGTTCCAGAAGGACAGGTGCTGACCGTCTCCAACAACACCATGGCGTTCAATCGTGTGGGTATTCGCAGCGACCTTGGTTTTTTCGGAGGTGCGCAGCAGTTCCGCAATAACATACTGATGGGAAACCTGATCGGATTTGAGGCAGGGGTCAACCCCGACGAAGGCAATACACCACTGTGGGAGAACAACCTAGTTTTCGCCAATCAGCGAAACTACGCTGGCATTCCCGACCAAACCGGTATCAATGGCAACATCGCCACCAACCCACTCTTCGTCAACGCTGAACTGTTTGATTTTCGCCTCAGTGCGTCGTCACCAGCAATCGATGCAGGCGCGACAACACCAGCACCTGGTGCCGACTTCCTTGGTACACCTCGACCACTCGATGGCGACGGAGACGGTACGGCGCGAACTGACATAGGCGCCTACGAATTCGTGCCGAATCGATAGCGATCCCAACGGCGGTCAATGGGTGAAGTGAGCTGCAGATAAGGCGGATCTCCCCCCGCCCCCGAGGAGCTGGCCCACTCTAACGAGGCCGGCACCGTTACCTATCCAATGCGACCGCAGTTTGCGTTCCGTGTCTGCTAGGACCGGCAGCACGGATACCGGCCACCTCGCCGGCATACCAGAGCAAGCCTGGCGAGCTTCTTGGTCACAAAAAAAGCGGGGACCCCGAACCCGGAGCCCCCGCCTTAGCACTCAACCCCGCCACCTCTCAGCGACGGTAGGCCAAGCAATCCTTACATCATGCCGCCCATGTCAGGCATACCACCACCAGGCATAGCCGGCGCATCATCCTTAGGAATCTCCGCGATCATCGCCTCAGTGGTCAGCAGCAGACCGGAGACGGATGCAGCGTGCTGCAGAGCGGAGCGGGTCACCTTGGTCGGATCCAGGATGCCGAACTCGAGCATGTCACCAAACTCGTTGGTCGCAGCGTTCCAGCCGTTGTTGCCGGACGCCTCAACCACCTTGTTCAGCACGATCGAAGGCTCTTCACCCGCATTACGAGCGATCTGACGCAGCGGCTCCTCGATAGCACGGGCCAGGATACGAACACCCACGCCCTGGTCATCGTTAGCCACGCTCACGCCAGCAACCTGCTCACGAACACGCAGCAGCGCCACACCACCGCCAGGAACGATACCTTCCTCAACAGCAGCGCGCGTCGCGTGCAGAGCGTCCTCAACGCGAGCCTTCTTTTCCTTCATCTCGATCTCGGTGGCAGCGCCCACCTTGATCACGGCCACACCGCCGGCCAGCTTGGCCACGCGTTCCTGCAGCTTCTCGCGATCGTAGTCGGAGCTGGTCTCTTCGATCTGCTGGCGGATCTGGGTCACGCGAGCTTCGATGTCAGCGTGGGCGCCGGCACCGTCGATCACCGTGGTGTTCTCCTTGGTGATCTGGATCTTCTTGGCAGAGCCGAGATCGTCCAGGGTGACCTTCTCCAGGCTCAGGCCGACCTCTTCGGAGATCACCTGGCCGCCGGTCAGCACGGCGATGTCCTGCAGCATGGCCTTACGACGGTCGCCGAAGCCCGGTGCCTTCACGGCAGCGACCTTCACGATGCCGCGCATGGTGTTCACCACCAGCGTGGCCAGGGCTTCGCCCTCGACGTCTTCGGCGATGATCAGCAGGCTGCGGCCGCTCTTAGCCACACCCTCCAGCGTCGGCAGGAGATCACGCACGTTGGAGATCTTCTTGTCGTACACGAGGATGAACGGGTTCTCCAGTTCAACGCTCATGTTCTGCTGGTTGTTGATGAAGTAGGGGCTCAGGTAGCCGCGATCGAACTCCATACCTTCGACGACGTCCAGCTCGTTCTCGAGACCGGAGCCTTCCTCGACGGTGATCACGCCTTCCTTACCGACCTTCTCCATGGCGTCGGCGATGATGTTGCCGATGTCAGCGTCGGAGTTGGCGGAGATGGTGCCGACCTGGGCGATGGCCTTGCGGTCGCTGCAGGGCACGGACAGGTCAGCGAGCGCGCTGGTCGCAGCGACGACGCCGGCGTCGATGCCGCGCTTGATGTCCATGGGGTTGATGCCGGCGGTGACGGACTTCAGGCCTTCGCGCAGGATGGCCTGGGCCAGAACCGTCGCGGTGGTGGTGCCGTCACCGGCGATGTCAGAAGTCTTGGAAGCGACTTCCTTCACCATCTGGGCGCCCATGTTCTGGAACTTGTCCTCGAGCTCGATCTCCTTGGCCACGGACACGCCATCCTTGGTCACGGTGGGAGCGCCGAAGCTCTTGTCGAGGATCACGTTGCGACCCTTGGGGCCGAGCGTCTCACGCACGGCGTTGGCGAGAATGTTCACGCCCTTGAGGATCTCCTGACGAGCTTCCTCAGAGAAGATGATCTGCTTAGCAGCCATTACTGCATTCCTCCGAAATAACTAACTGATCTAAAAAGCGTTTTACGGCGCAGTGATCAGCTGAAAACAGCCATGATGTCGTCTTCGCGCATAACGAGGTAATCCTCGCCATCCACCTTGACCTCGGTGCCGGAGTACTTGCCGAATAGCACCGTGTCGCCGACCTTCACGTCGATCGCGCGGACGTCGCCGCTGTCGAGCTGCTTGCCGTTACCGACCGCGATCACCTCGCCCTTGATGGGCTTTTCGGCGGCGGAGTCGGGGATCACGATGCCGCCCGCAGAGGTGGTTTCCTCGGGCTGCCGCTTCACGATGACGCGATCGTGCAGGGGACGAAGGTTCATGGTGAACGTCTCCTTCAATCTGGGAATTTAGGGCTGGCGGTGGCGACTGCTCGCGCCAGCTGTTAGCACTCTGCCTGAGTGAGTGCCAGCGATAATAGGCCGCCCTTTTTCACTGTCAACCCCTTGAAACCGAGGCGGGGTGCCCCAGCGCCGGCTAGGAAGGGGCAACAGGCCCCAATAACGGGAGGGCGATCACGCTCGCACTGCGGCCGAACCGTCCCCGGGCGCGCAGCCGTCGCTCGGCCCGAAGGACGTTTAGGCGGGTCAAGGGGGCCTCGCGGCTAGCGCATATCCACCAGTTTCGACGCGGCGCCCACGGCCTCCAGCGCGGACCCCGCGAAGCCGTCAGCACCGCAGGTCTTCCAGGCCTCGGGCGCTGCCAAGAAAGCGTGGCCGCCCACGAGCACCTTGGCGCGCACGCCGCCGTGCTGCTTGAGGGCGCTCACGGCCTCGCGCAGGTTGCGCAACTGGATGCTCATCGATGCGGCGAGCATTACCAAGTCCACGGAGAAGTAGCTGGCCGCGGAGACCAGATCGTCCACGGGCACGTCCTTGCCTAGGAAGTAGACGCGCCAGCCGTCTAGTTCCAACAGGTGAGCGATGGCACGCAGGCCAAGGTCGTGGTGGTCCTCTGGGATAGTCGCGGCGAGCACGGACCGCTCCTTCGGGACGACTTCGGGCGTGGCGTGGTCTGCGACCACGCTCATGGCACGCTGCGTAGTGCTCGTGATCAAGTGCTCTTCGGCCACGGTGAGCTGGTTGAGGTGCCATAAGCGCCCGGCCTCCACCTGGGCGGCCATCAGCACCTCACCGATGATCACGCGCGGATCCACGCCGTCGGCGACGGCCTTGGTGAGCACGGCGATGGCGTCGCGGATGTCGCCCTCCAGTGCTCGCTGCAGGTATTCGATGGCTAGTGCGCCCAGGGGCGAATGCAGGTCGACGTGACTCTCGGGCTGCTCGGGGCCGGTGCCCTCCATCAGCACGGTAGCCTGGTTGAGGAGTGCGACGGGTTCCTCGCGCGCGTTATCAGGCAGCCGCTTCTCCAGCACATGCTTGAGCGCCACCAAGCTGGCGCGCACGGCCTTGGCGTTTACTCCGCGCACATCGAAGGACTGCCAGGACCAAACGACGCGGCTCAGGAAAAGATCCGCCTGGCCCGTGGCCACGGCGGCGGCGAGTTCCCGTACGCGCAGCTGCAGATTGTCGCGCCAGCGCAGCTCAGCCCGTGGTGCGAAGGTCGCCTTCACGTCGGGATGGGCCTCGAGGAGTTCCTCGGCGGCCTGGGCCGCGTAGCCTTGTGCCCCGACCTCCAGCAGCTCACCGGCGAAGGGGTTGGCAGATATGGCCATGCGATCATCGTCCTGATCAAAGCAACATGCCCCGGCGCCGCGGGCACCGAGCACTCCCCATAGTATGCGTCGCGCCAGCACCGTGCACTTCGACCGCCGTAGCGCGAGACGGCGGCCCTGCTACCATCCGGGGCCTCACTTCGCGCAAGGCAGAGCCACGGGCACCATGGAAGCAGCACCTCTGATCACCGACGACGCCGTCACCCTTGGCCTTCTGAGCCTCATCCTCGGCGGCATCTTCTACACGGCCGCGAGCGAGAACCCGCGCTGGCAGCGCTTCTATCGCTACGTGCCGGTCATTCTCCTGTGCTACTTCATCCCCTCGCTCCTGAACACCTTCAACGTGGTGGACCCGGAGGCGTCTCGCCTCTACTACGTGGCCTCACGCTACCTGCTGCCCGCGTGCCTGGTGCTGATGACCTTGAGTGTCGACTTCCAAGGCAT
This sequence comes from Pseudomonadota bacterium, assembly GCA_039193195.1. Taxonomy (NCBI): domain Bacteria; kingdom Pseudomonadati; phylum Pseudomonadota; species Pseudomonadota bacterium. The sequence goes on along the minus strand of JBCCWS010000005.1, from coordinate 40,425 downwards.
CATGCGCTTGGGCTACCGAGCGATCGTCATGTTCTTCACCGGCACCGTGGGCGTGGTGATTGGCGGCCCAATCGCGCTGCTCATCGTGGGCACTGTGAGCCCGGAAACCGTGGGCGGCGAAGGGCCGGACGCGGTGTGGCGCGGCATGTCCACCCTCGCGGGCAGCTGGATCGGTGGCGGCGCCAACCAGGCGGCGATGAAGGAAGTGTTCGACGCGGGCAACGAGGTGTTTGCCACCATGGTGGCCGTCGACGTGCTGTGCGCGAACCTGTGGCTGGCGCTGCTGCTGTTCACGGCCACCCGCGCCAAGGCCATCGATGCGCGCACCGGCGCAGACACCACCGCCATCGAAGATCTCAAAGAGCGCGTCACCGCCTTCGAGAAGAAGCACGCACGTCACACCACATTCCACGACCTGATCTTCATGCTGGCCCTCGGCTTCGGCATGACGGGGCTGGGTCATTTCCTGGCGGGCGTGATCGTGCCCACGCTGGAGCAGCACGCGCCCTGGACGGCGCGCCTCAGCCTCACCAGCACCTTTTTCTGGATCGTCGTCGTCGCCACCACCGGTGGCCTAGTGCTTTCGTTCACCAAGGCGCGGCAGCTGGAGGGAGCGGGTGCGTCGCGAGCAGGGTCGCTCTTGCTCTACGTGCTGATCGCGACGATCGGCCTGCAGATGGACGTGCGCTCGGTCGTGACCAACCCGGGCTTGTTTGTGGTGGGACTGATCTGGATCGCGATCCACGGCGGGCTGCTGCTCCTGGTGGCGCGCCTGATTCGTGCGCCGGTGTTCTTCGCGGCGGTCGGCAGCCAGGCCAATGTGGGTGGTGCGGCGTCGGCGCCGATCATCGCCGCGGCCTTCCATCCGTCCTTGGCGCCGGTAGGCGTGTTGCTGGCCGTGCTCGGCTATGCGCTTGGCACCTACGCGGCGTGGATCTGCGGACTGATGCTGCGGGCGGTGGCCGGCGGGTGAGCGAGGCGCCTCGCAGCGTCAGCCATCGCTGGGACCTGACGCCGCGCGAAGCGATTGCCCTCCAAGGCGAGCTACGCGAACGGTTAGTACTGAGCGCCTCGCGCAAGACGCCGCGCTTCGTAGCGGGGACGGACGTCGGCTTCCCGGACAAGGGGCGTGTCACGCGCGGCGCGCTCGTGGTGCTGAGCTTCCCCAACCTCGAACTCGTGGACGAGGCGGTCGTGGAGATCCCCACCCGCTTCCCTTACGTGCCAGGCCTGCTCTCCTTTCGCGAAGCGCCCGTCCTGCTGGCCGCCGTCGGCGCCCTGCGCACCACCCCGGACGTGCTCCTGTGCGACGGCCAGGGCCTCGCCCACCCGCGCCGCTTTGGCCTTGCCTGCCACCTCGGCTTGCTCACGGGCATCCCCTCGATCGGCGTGGCGAAGTCGCGCTTGGTGGGCGAGCACGACGAGCCGGGACCGAGCCGCGGCGAGCACACGCCCCTGCGCTATCAAGGCGAACGAATCGGTTCGGTGCTGCGGACGCGCGACGGCGTAACCCCCCTTTACGTGTCGCCGGGGCATCTCATGAGCCACGCGCGGGCGAACGCTCTCACGCTCGCCTGCTGCACCCGCTACCGCCTCCCTGAGACCACCCGTCTGGCTGACAAGCTGGCGTCGCGCGGGCGCTAGGCGTCAACACAGCTAATCGCGCGAGGGCCGGTCCCGACGCGTCTGACGCGTTCGGCCGCGTTCACAGCCTAGTAACACTCCCGTCACGGCCACGTCATGGCGCTGCCTTAGGCTCGCGTCGCCTCTGGCAGGCGTCTGCCTGTAGAGCATCCCGGGGAACCCTCGGACGGGTTCCCTCCCCGACCCAACGGAAAAAGAGAATCAACTCAATGCATGCATACAAGCACATGCTCGGTGCGACCAGCTTGCTCGTCGCCGGCGCCCTGGTCAGCGCAAGCGCCCAGGCCGACTTGCGCCTCACGATCCTGCACAACAACGACGGTGAGTCGCAGCTGATCAACGCCGGCAGCGGCGAGCTGGAAGACTTCGGCGGCATCGCCCGCTTCGCCCGCGTGGTCCGCGACCTGCGCACCGAAGGTGACGCGGAAGGCGCCACGGTGGTGCTGGGCTCCGGCGATCAGTTCCTCGCCGGCCCTGAGTTCAACGTCAGCCTAGAGCGCGGCGTGCCCTTCTACGACGCCTTGGGGCTCGACCTGATCGGCTACGACGCCCTAGCCCTCGGCAATCATGAGTTCGACTTCAACCCGGACGTGCTGTGCCAGTTCATCGACGGCTTCGCCGCCTTCCCGACCACCACCAAGTTCGTCTCAGCCAACCTCGACTTCACCAATGAGCCCTGCTTGGCTGCTCGCGAGTCCGCTAACGTGCTCGGTGACTTCCGGGTGGTCGAGAAGAACGGCGAGCTAATCGGCATTGTCGGCGCCACCACCGCGGACCTCGACACCATTTCGAGCCCCCGCGACGTCATCATCAACGACGTGCTACCGGCCGTACAGCGCGCGGTGAACGCCCTGCGCCTGGCCGGCATCAATAAGATCATCCTGATCTCCCACCTGCAGTCGATCACCGAAGAGCAGGAGCTCGCCACCCAGCTGCGCGGCGTGGACGTGATCATCGGCGGCGGCGGCGATGAGCTGCTCGGCGATGAGGACACCCTGATCGTGCCGGGCGATGATGAAGACGGCTTCTTCGGCCCCTACCCCCTGACCGAGACCGACGCCCTCGGCCGTGAGGTGCCTATCGTGGTCACGCCCGGCTCCTACAAGTACGTCGGCCGCCTCGTCGTCGACTTTGATGACGACGGCATCGTCACCAACATCGATTCCAAGTCTGGCCTTGTGCGCGTGGCCGGTGGCGATAACGCGGACGCCGTCGACGGGCTGCCCTTCGTGCAAGCGCTAGTGGTCGATCCTGTCATCGCGGGCGTGGAGGAGCTGGCCGAGACCGTCATCGCCACCACGGAAGTGGGCCTCGACGGCATCCGCAGCAACATCCGCACGGAAGAGACCAACCTCGGCAACCTGATCGCCGACGCCTTCCTAAGCCAAGCCACCGAGCTTGCCCTCGAGTTCGGCGCGCCCGCCCCGGACGTAGCCCTCGCCAACGGCGGCGGCATCCGCAACGATGACATCCGCGGCCCCGGCGACATCACGGCCCTCGACACCTTCGACATCCTGCCCTTCTCCAACCTGCTGACGATCGTGCCCAATGTCTCGCGCGAGAGCTTCAAGGAGATCCTGGAAAACGCTGTCTCCGCCGTGGAATTTACCAGCGGCCGCTTCGCCCAGATCGGTGGCTTCACCATGACCTACGATCCCGCGGCCCAGGCCCAGGACATCGAGGACGGCGTGATCGTGGTCACTGGCGAGCGCGTGATCGACGCAGTCCTCGCTGACGGCACGGTGCTCGTAGAGAACGGTGCAGTGCAGGCCGGTGATGCGCTCAACATTGCCATCGTCGATTTCCTCGCCCGCGGAGGCGACGAGTATCCCTTCGGCGATGCCGAGTTCACCATCCTGGGCGTGTCCTACCAGCAGGCCCTGCGCAACTTCATCGAGGGCGACCTCGCTGGCGTGGTGACCGCGGCTGACTACCCCGAAGGCGGCGAAGGCCGCATCGTGGCGCTCGATTAGTATCGGCGCGCTTCGCGCTGGCCGATCGCGCCGCCGCCCTGGGCGACGGCCGATCGGCCGCGTGCTCCCCTGAGCACACGGTGAAAACCGATAACCGGTAGGTGCCGTCTTCGCCTCCGCTGCTCCATAATCGGGCGTTCAACGCGGAGCGAGGCCACGTGAGTAGCGCGTCCCAAGAAGAAGAACAGCATTCCGTACAGGAATTCGCCGAGCAGTACGTAGAGTCCCTGGTGCCCCGGGAAGATCGCTACGACACGCGCCTCGGCGATGATTTCTACGTGTGCACCTTCCCCAACGGCCTGAAGACCTGGCTCTTCGTTTACGAAGTCGAGGGCTACCGGCGCCGTCGCACGCTCGGCACCTACCCGGAGATGAGCCTCACGGACGCCCGCGAAGCCCTATTCTCCGCACGAAAGCTGCAGCAGGCGGAGGACGACCTCATCGCCCGCGGCCTCACGGAAGCCGTTCTGCGTGGCGGCGGGTCCGAGGATGGGGAACGTCGTGATCGGGTGGTGGTAACGCCGAGCGCCCCGTCGCAGCAACCGTCCCTCGCGGTACGGGCCGCGCGCACGCTCGGCACCGGAGCAGCCGGCGCCGCCCTCGCTATCGGCGGCATGTTCGCCTACGCCACGCTCACCACGCAACACGCTCCGCCACCGCCCGTGGTCAGCCGCCCCGCCGCCGTGGGGAATGCGGCCACCAACCCGGTGGCAAATGCGCAAACGTCGGCGCCGCCCACCGAGACATCCACGCCCAGCGCGTCGGACACAGAAAATTCTGCCGCCCTGGAAACGCCCCCAGCCGCCGCCGCACCACCATCGGCTGAGCAGCTCGCGCTCGAAGCTGCGCTTATGGCCGTTTCGCGCGAGATGCTGGCAAGCAACGTCATCGACGGCGAGCCCCAGGCCGAGCTTCCCGATACGATCGAGCTGCTCGCCAACGAGACGCGCCAGATCTACTACTTCACCGAAGTGCGCAACATGGTCGGCCGCCGCCTCACTCACCGCTGGCGCCACGAGCGCCGCGAAGTAGCTTCCTTCGCCCTCGCCGAGCCAAACGAGTACGAGTGCCCCCTGCACTCGAGCATGCTGCTGAACACGGCGAGCGCTGGCGACTGGCGCATAGAGCTGCTCGATGACGCCGGCAACGTGCTCGATTTCCACCTCTTCGAGGTGGTCGTTGCCGACGGCGCTGGCGGCAGCAGCGGGCAGTGAGCGAACCGCCGCGTCGCGGCCCGCACACCGCCTTCGAGGGCGCGATCGTCAAGGTGGTCCTCGAAGACGCGCAGATGCCGGACGGGCAAGTGATCCCCTTCGAGGTCGTTCACCACCCGGGCGGCGCCGGCGTGGTAGCCCTCGATGATCAGGAGCGCGTCTGCCTCGTCCGCCAGTACCGCCCCGTGGCGGACGCCTGGCTGTGGGAAGTGCCGGCCGGCAAGCTGGAGCACGGCGATCCCGATCGCACGGCACGCCTGGAACTCGCCGAAGAGACTGGCCTGCGCGCGCGCCACTGGCAGTCCTTGGGCGCTGTGCACAGCTCGCCGGGCATCTTCACGGAGGTGATTCACCTCTATCTCGCGCGCGATCTCGAGCAGGGCGAACGCCACCCCGAACCCGGCGAGGTGATGGAAGTGCATTGGCTAGCGCTCGAGGACGCCGTGGAGCGTGCCCTGCACGGCGAGATCAGCGACGCCAAAACCGTCATCGCTCTGCTGCGCGCCCACGCCTGGCGCCAGACCGAAGACATCTAGAGGGCGCCTAGGGAGGGAACGCCCCGACTGCTACACTCCCGGCCCCCGCAACCGCAGCCAACGCAGGAGCCGCACGACGATGGCACACATGAAGCCCCTCCCCGCCGACACCACCCCGGAGCTGGCCGACGAGTTCGACCACTTCGTGACCATCCTCGGCTTCGTCCCGAACAGCCTCCTGACCATGCAGCGCCGCCCCGCCATCGTAAAGGGGTTTGGCGACCTCACTCGCGCCGTGATGGATCCTTCGGGAACGGTCGATCCAGGCTTCAAACGCCTCCTCGCACACATGGCCTCTCACGCAGCCGGCTGCCAATACTGTGAGGCGCACTCGCTGATTGCCGCGGGCCTGAAGGGCATCTCGGAGGAAAAGGTGGCGGCCGTGTGGGAGTACCGCACGAGCCCGCTCTACTCCCAGGCCGAACGCGCCGCTCTCGACTACGCGATGGCCGCGGGCGCCGTGCCCAACGGCGTGGACGAGTCGGTGATGGAGCCCCTACGCGAGCACTGGGATGACGATCAGATCGTCGAGATGCTCGCCGCCATCTGTCTTTACGGTTTTCTTAATCGCTGGAACGACAGCATGGCAACGGACCTCGAAGACGGCCCCAAATCCCTCGGCGATCGCCTACTCAAGGGCAAGACGACCTGGACCGGCGGCAAGCACATCGCGGACTAAACCCGCCCCGCGGTCAGCGCGCTGCTTGCGCCGAGCTGGCAGAGCCGAGCAGGCAGCGCTCCAGGAAGTACGCCTGCGAGGCTAGGTAGAAGTCGCGGTTGCGCTTCTTCTTAAAGCCATGGCCTTCGTCCTTGGCCAGGAAGTACCAGACCTCCTGGCCGTTTGAGCGGATGCGCTCTAGCATCTGCTCCGACTCACTGGCGGGCACCCGCGGGTCGTTGAGGCCCTGGGCAATGTACATGGGCCGGGTGATCTCCTGCGCCCGCGCTGTCGGCGAGATGCGTTCTAGGAATGCCCGCATCTTGGGGTCACGCTCGTCACCGTACTCGGGGCGGCGTAGATCTTGGCGGTAGGGTTTGGTGTTTTCGAGGAAGGTCACGAAGTTGCTGATGCCCACTACGTCGACGCCGCAGGCCAGGCGATCATTGTAGTGGATCATCGAAGCGAGGCTCATGTAGCCCCCGTAGGAGCCCCCGCGAACGGCCACGCGTGCACTGTCGAGCTCGGGCTGAGCAGCCACCCAGTCTAGCAATGCACCAATGTCCTTCACGGAGTCTTCACGCAGGTAGCCGTTGTCGAGCTTTACGTAGGTCTTGCCGTAGCCCGAGGAGCCGCGCACGTTGGGCGCTACTACAGCCATTCCTAACTCATTCACAAAGTATTGGAAGGTCGATGAGAAGCGCGGCCGATACTGCCCTTCGGGGCCACCGTGAATGGAGATGAGCACGGGAAACGGGCCGTCGCCGGGCGGACGGTAGTAAAAGGCGGGAATCGTCCGCGGCGAATCGCCCACCTTGTCGAAGGTGGGGAAGCGCACGAGCCTCGGCGCCACGAAACCCTCCGGATCGAGGCCACCCACTTCGCTGAACGTCCACTGGGTCACCTGCCCGGAAGCCAGCGCGAGCACGTAGACATCGCTCGGCGACTTCGCCGTGTTGATTTGCAAGGCCAGCCGCTGACCTGTCGGGTCGAACACCATGTTGTCCACGGTGCCTGTGGGCAGCTGGGTGATGGCCTGTCGCGTCAGGGTGGCGAGGTCGAGCAGGTAAAGGCGGTCGATGCCGTCCTCGTTGACCACGAAGGCCAAGCGCTCCCGCTTGGGGTCGAGGGCCATGCCAGTGACGTCCCAGGCGATGTCGTCGCTCAGGGTACGCTCGCCACCAGTGACTGGATCGTACAGGCGCAGGCGGCGTACCTCGCTGTCCGCGTCCGAGGTGAGGAGTACGCGTCCGTTCGCCGTCCACATGGCTTGGCCGATGGAGGTGGCCTCCTCACTTGGGGCGATCGGGGTGCTGAGGCCTGTGGCGAGGTCGATCGCCAGGGCGCGAGACTCGGTGATGGAGACGTACTGACCGACCAGGAGCTTCTCGTCTGTGGGATCGAAGTCGTAGGGAAACCAGGTGCCCTCGCGCTCCAGGATGGCTCGGTCCTCGCCTGTGGCGAGGTCCGCGAGGTGGATATCCCAATCGCGTCCGTTGCGGGCCGTCGTATAGTAAGCGTAGCGTGCCCCGTCGTTGGTGAACTGGACGGCACCGTGGCGCGACTCGCCGTCGGTCAGCAATGCGCTGCGCCCGGTGCTCGGGTCTAGCGAGTACACCTGATAAAACTCATTGCCGCCGATATCTTTTGTCAGCAAGACCGAGCGGCCGTTCGGCGAGAGGCTAGCACCCGCGACGGGCTCGTCGAAAAAGGTGATCTGGCGACGCGTGCCGCCCGGGTGGTCCACCACGTGCAGCTGACCCGTCTCGCCGAAACGGGTGCTGATCATCAGGCCGTAGCCGTCCTCGCCAAGTGCCACCCAACCGACCAGACCCGCGGACCGAGTGTTTTGGTATTGGCGCAAGCGCTCGCCCACTTCGGCCGGTATCGGCGGAATGGACTCGGTCACGCGATTGCCCTCTTCCAGGCGCTCGACAGCGAAGGTCGCCTCGACCGTGAGGATCGACAGCAGAAAGAGCACTGAGGCCCAGGGAGAAATGGTCTTGGTGGGAGGTGTCATCAGCTAGCTCACCGGATGGACGGAGGCCCTCATGCTACGAACGCCGCGCAGAGGCAGCAATCCGCTAGCCGACCGCTCGGCAAGGTCGCACTTAACGTCGGGATTATTTACGCCAACGATGACGCACGATGGCTGCACCACGGCGGAGCAGGCCCTTGCAGTCGGTTGTGAATGCCCGATCAGGCAAGCGCGTCATCCTCATACCTTCCCCTCAACTCGCTGAATTTTTGGGAAATATTTACCTTAAATAGCGCCCGCTCATCGCGCCCCAATCAGTCGTCGGCATTCTTTACAAGCACTCCAAAGGGATGCAGATAGGGCGGCACTATCACCCGGTAAAGCGATCTATATCAGTCAGATACAATAAATGGCACCGCAGTTGCATCGTCTGGCGCGACTCGGTCGGACAGCAGGAGGCTGAAGGGACCGGGTTGGCTGCTACCGCCACGGAAGAATGGGTGAGACAGTCAGCGGATCGACGAAGACCAACAAGAAGATAGTCGCGCCGCTCGCAATAACAAGAAGAGTTTCAAGAACAAAAAGAAAGACAATAAGAAGAATGACTGGACCCCGCCTCGGCGGGGTTTTTCTTTTTCCGCGCCTCGAAAGGCGCCCCCGCCCAGATCAGCGGCGACGCGTCTGGCGGTAGTAGTTGTGCAGGTACTGCTCGAAGGACAGCTGGTCGGTCGCCTCAATCTCCCGCTGGCGCTTGTGCGAGCGTCGCACCTCGTGCTCGAGCACAGCCAACATCGCCGGCGTCAGCGCGCCGCGCCCGCGCAGGGCCTCGCGATGCCACGCGGACAGCCGTAGTGCCGACTCAATGAGGCTCTCTTGGCGCGTGCCCATCTCCTCCAGCAGCCGCGCCGACGGCGTAAGCGAGGGCTCGATCACGGCGCAGCGCTGACGGCTGAGGGCCTGGCGCACATCGGCGCCCGCCCCGGCGAAGACCTCATCGCAAAGCGACAGCATGCCGTCCACCAGGCGCAGGGCCTCATCCCGTAGCAAGACCTCGCCGCCATCCGCCTGGTGCAGTTTCAGCTCCGGCTCGCGCCCGCGCCTCGCCACGAGACGCGTGTTGCTACCGATGCCCTTCGCTTCCTGTTCACTGATCGGCGGGCTATCGACGGTGAGACAGAACAGCATGAACGCCTCGAGCACGAGCAGCTGTTCTTCGCTCACGCCTGCCGGCGCAAAGGGGTCCACATCCAGGGCGCGCAGTTCGACGTACTCGACGCCTCCGCGGCGCAAGGCCTGCATGGGGGACTCCCCGGACTGCGCCACCCGCTTCGGCCGCACCAGGCTGTAGTACTCGTTTTCGATCTGCAGCAGGTTGGCATTGAGCTGGCGATACTCGCCGTCGACGCGAACACCTATCTCCTCGTAGGCCGGCCACGGCGTGGTGATCGCGTGGGTCAGCCCCTCGATGTACTCATCGAGGGAGTTCGCCGACACCTGCACGCTCGCCTGCGCCTTGTTGCTGTAGCCGAGGTCGCTCATGCGTAAAGACGTGGCGTAGGGCAAGAACGCGGTGTACTCGTCCATGCGCTCGAGCCCGAGGCGCGTAAGGCCGTCCGCGCGCGCGCCGAAAAACGTGCGACACACGGCGGGCGATGCGCCGTAGAGGTAGAGCATCAGCCAGCCGTAGCGACGCAGGTTGCGCACCATGCCGAGCAAGGACGCGGAGATCTGTCGCTGTCGCTCGCTGAGATTGTCGTCGCCGAACCACGCGCTCCACACCGCCGGCGGCGGGGAGTAATTGAAGTGCACGCCGGCGATGGCCTGCATGGTGCGGCCGTAGCGATAACCGAGGCCCACGCGATAGATACGCTTCATCATGCCCACGTTGGAGGTGCCGTAGTGAGCGATTGGCACGTCCTCATCGCCGTTCAGCACGCAAGGCATGCTGCTCGACCAAAGCGCTTCACCCTCCTCAAGGTGCGAATCCACGAACTGGTGGATGTCGGTCAAGAACTCAAAGGTGGGGCCAGCACCACGGCAGGGTGGCGTGATCAGCTCAAGCAGGGCTTCGGAGTAATCGGTGGTGACGAAGGGGTTGGTGAGCGCGGCTCCCAAGGCCTGCGGGTGCGGCGACTTGGCGATGCATCCTTGCGGGTCCACCCGCAGGCACTCGCGCTCGACGCCCATCGTCGGGGTGCGCAGGGCGCTATCGCCGGCGCGCGACCGCAAACGGTCGAGGCGATCCTGATAGTCGAGTTGCAAGGGCGTTCTCGGGCGCAAGGCCGCGTCAGTGCGGGTCAGTCGCGCAATATCGCGTATGCCCTGGCAGGGCGCAAGGTCGGGCCGGCAAGGCGCCCGATCCTGCGCAAGGCAAACGAGAAGGGCCGCCCGCGGCAGTGTCCACGGACGGCCCCAGCCATTGCTTCGAAGACCTCCGAACCGCACGTGATAGGGAGGCTCACCTAGCGCCACCAGCGACTGCGCTGATGGTCGTAGCGACGGCTCGGCGGGTAGGGCGCGAAGCCGCCGGGCGCGGTGTCGTAGCGACGGTCCCACAGCCGGTTGCGATCGCTATCCCCGTAGCGGGCGCAGCGCATGATGCCCATCTCGCAGAGGGTCTCGCGCCACTCGTAGCGCACGAGCATCACCGAGGACGGCGAGCGCTGCGCGTCGAAGGCCACCTGGCGTGACGGTGAGTAACGCTCATCGCCAAAGCCCGTGCCAGCCTTACCCTGCGGCTGCGCGTTTTGCTTGCCGGCGCCCGGCGCACGCTTGCTGTCCGCGTAGTAATCGGGATCGCGATAACGGGGCGCAGCATCGCGGTAAACGGCGGCGCTGATCAGGCCCATGGCCGAGTAGTCCTCGAAAGCCGCTGCATAAGAGTGCTGCTCACGAGTGAAGTAGAACTCGTTCACTCGATTGCGGCCTGTACGCCAGCCCTCGTAGACCGCGCTCTGGTAGGGCTCCAGCACGTACATGGCCTCAGACCGCGACAGGTTAGAGCGCTTGGCGCTGATGATGTTACGCCCGTCCACGGCGAGCACCACGCCCACGCGGCGACCGGTGCGGTTGCGTACTCGCAGCGCGTAGGGCTCACCGGGTTTGGCTTCCAACCAAGCGCGCAGAGCACCGTCGCCACGGCGGCTAGTGCTAGCGTAGCGAGGCTCCTCCGCGTGGTAGAGCGTATGGACGTAGCCCTCGGGGCTGATCACGTCGATGTCGACGTCGCCGCTGAAGGCCGCCGCCTCGAGGGCGGGGATAGAAGCGGCCAGCCAGGCGGCTACCGCAGTACCTAGGAAGCGTTTCACTGTGCTCTCCCGCTGGTCGAATCAATCGAAACTCGGGAGCCAGTGTGGCAAGGGGTGGCTTAATCGAAGCTGAACTGCCTTGTCGACCCGGGATTGGGTCTTGGCCACCCCGGCGCGCGGCTAGGCCTCTAGGGAAGGCCCGCCGCGGCGATCGGGGGGATCTTGGTATCGCAGGGGGGAACTAGCTCACGCGGTCGAGATCGTCGATCTCCCGGCGCAGGTCATAACGCTTATCGGTCACGATGGTCTCTAGCACGCGCACGCGTTCTTCGAGCTTCTCCAGGCGATCGAGCTTCTCCATGAGGTCTCGATCTTCCATGTCGCGCCCGCCGCGCATCTGCTTGGTCTTGAAATACTCGGTGACCATGCCGGTGATGCAGCCAATCGCCACCACCCAGACCACCATGGTAAATACGCTCATCTATCCGTTTCCTCCCCTGATCGTCTCAACTGTCACGCCAGTAACGGTACTTCATCGCATTGTAGAGCGCGGCACACCCACACAATACGGCCATAACGGCGATCATCTTGTCTCCTCGGGGTTTCCCCCTTGTTGTTAACGCCCCCTGTGGGCGTTTTGCTAACGTTCTAGTTCTCTGAACTCGCGATCCACACCGTAGCGTGAGGACGTCACGTAGCGCTCCAGGCGCTGGGTGCGCGCTTCCATCTCGCGGAACTTGTGCCGTACCTGCGACAGGGTCGCGATCGGCGACTTGCGTACGGAGTGCCAAAAGGCCTCCTCATCTTCATCGCGGTACAAGGGCTCCTCCGGTGTGGTCGGCAGCATGATCGACATGGCGATGTAGGCCAGGACCACCCAGGGCATCAGCACGAAGGCCGCGATCACCGTGACGATACGCGTGCCCGTCAGGGAGAACCCAAAGTGATCGGCAATGCCGGCGCACACGCCAGCCAACACGCCACGACGACGGTTTCGGTACAGGCGGCGCGGATCCGGCTCGTCGCCGTAAGCCCGACGCTCGTCTCGCCCCGGGCCGCCGCCACCCTGGCGGGAGCGCTCTTCGCGCGCCGCCCGGAAACGTGACCGCTCGTGGTGATGACGATGTCTTCGGCTCCAACCCATTTCCTTACCTCCAGCTCTCTTCTTCCGAGTCGCGCCAGAACTCACGCTCTGAGCGACGCCCCGTGTACTCCAACGGCCTGTCCGGCAACAGTATCCCTGCGGTGAGGTATACCAGCGCCAGCGGCCAGAAAGGCGCGATCACTACCGCCAGCACCGCCAGGATGCGGATGGCGAGGGGGCGCACAGCAAAGTGGTTAGCCACGCCGGCGCACACTCCGAACAGGACGCCGTTCTCACGATCCCTATAGATCCGCCCAGACCCGCGTCCGTACCTCACGCCCTCTTCCTCCAGTCCGGCACTTCATCGTCGAGGATCGCTTCCAGCGTGTTGATGCGACTTTCCATACGCTGGGCGTCCTGCCACAGATCCTCGAGCATGCGCTCATCTTCCTTCGACAGCCCCTTCAGCTCACGCCAGCGCGTGGTGTAGTGCAGGAACAGAAAGATCGGCAGCACGACCACGCATAGCAGTATTCCGATCACTTCCATCTCACTTCCTCACTTAAGAATGCGACTGACTGGACTTGCTCGCCATGTCCCGCTTCAGGTCGTTGAGCTGCTCATCGATCTTCGTGTCGTCCTCGAGCTGGGTGAATTCCCGGCGCAAGTCCTTACCACGGCCCATGTCGTAGGCCTCGACGCGTCCTTCCATGCTCTCCATGCGGCGTTCGAACTGCTCGAAGCGCACCAGGGCGTCGTCGATCTTGTTGTCGTGGATTTGCTTGCGCACCTCCAGACGGTTGGTCGCCGTCTTGTGGCGAACGATCAGCGCCTTCTGCCGCGCCTTGGCGTCGGCCAGCTTGTCTTCCAGGCGACCGATGTCGTCGTTCAGCTGCTCCAGGCCCTCGGTGACCGAGTCGAACTGGTTCTGCAGACCGTCGCGCATCTCGGTGACGCGGGCCTTCTCCGCCAGGGCGGCCTTGGCCAGGTCGTCGCGACCCTTGGACACGGCGAGCTCCGCCTTGCGGTGCCACTCGTCCACATCTTTGGAGATGGCTTCCAGCTTGCGGGTGAGCTCCTTCTTGTCGGCGATGGCGCGAGCTGCGGCGGAACGCACTTCCACCAGCGTGTCTTCCATCTCCTGAATCATCAGGCGAACCAGCTTTTCCGGATCCTCGGCCTTCTCCAATAGGGAGTTGAGGTTCGAGTTCACGATGTCACTGAAGCGCGAGAAAATACCCATCGAACTTCCTCCAGGTGAGTGTGTTTCTCTCGGGAGATGTATAGCGAGTTCCGTGCCAACCTTGATCTCGATAAGTTTATTTATATAAAACAAATAGATATGGCGATCTTAGGGAGCGCGCTTATTCGACCCCTGTGGTTAAATTACCCAACCTTTGGTAATTTCTACTAATACTTTCGTCAATTTCGCCAAATGAGTTCTTCTGCGCCGAACATCCTGGGCGAGTCGCCCTCCTTCCTCTCGATGCTGGAGCACGTTTCGCACGCGGCACCACTCGATAAGCCATTGTTAATTATCGGAGAACGGGGTACGGGCAAGGAGCTGGTGTCGCAGCGACTGCACTTTCTGTCTAAGCGCTGGGACGAACCCCTGGTGAAGCTCAACTGCGCCGCGCTCACCGAAAGCCTCCTCGAGTCGGAGCTGTTCGGGCACGAGGCTGGGGCGTTCACCGGGGCTGTCGGGCGGCACGTCGGCCGCTTTGAGCGGGCGGAAGGGGGAACACTACTACTCGATGAGCTCGGCACCATTCCTTTGCGGATGCAGGAGAAGATCCTGCGTGTCATTGAGTACGGCGAATTTGAGCGAGTGGGGGGAAGCGACACGCTGTCGGTGGACGTGCGTGTGGTCGGCTCTACGAACGAGGACCTTCCCCGCCTGGCGCGTAGGGGGGGCTTTCGCCACGACCTGCTGGATCGGCTCGCCTTTGATGTGATCACCGTGCCGCCCCTGCGCGCGCGGCCCGAGGACATTCTGATGCTGGGTGAGCACTTTGGCGTACGGGCGGCGCAGGAGTTAGGGCGGCCGTTGTTCCCAGGCTTTTCGGAAGGGGCGCGGGAGATCCTATTGACACACCCGTGGCCGGGTAACGTGCGTGAGCTGAAGAACGTGGTGGAGCGGTCGCTCTACCGCTGGCCGTCGCTGGAGGATCCGGTCGACGAGATCTCACTCGATCCCTTTGCGTCGCCCTTTCGCCTACGTGGTCCAGCCGTGCCGGACACGACGGCGGACTCCGGAGAAGGTGCAAGCGCGCCGAGCGCCGATCACACCCCGGCGCTGCCCGTCGACCTGCCCGAGGCTGTCGGGAACTTCGAGGTGCGCTACATCCGCGCCGCCATGGATGCGATGAATCACAACCAACGGGCCGCCGCGGAGCTGCTGGGTCTGACGTACCATCAACTTCGCGGTAGGCTGCGAAAGTACGATCTGAGCTGAGTCACTTCCCCAATCGCGGAGCGCGCCCCTAGCGCCCCCGTACCGAGCAAATCTATTAGGATCGAAAACTGGCTACAGGCGTCAGTCGCTGGCTGACCGAGAACTCGATGAGACGAATCAGACGATCCCAATACTGTGCGATACGTTCTTTACCACCATGTAATTGTGCAGCCCCTCGGTACCACCCTCGCGCCCAAACCCGCTGTGCTTGACGCCCCCAAACGGAGTCTCCGGTAGCGACGCCTCGAGCGTATTGATGGAGACGGTGCCCGCTTCCAGCTCATCGATCAGTCGGTCCGCATAGTCAGCACGGTTGGTGAAACCGTAAGCTGCAAGACCAAAGGGCACACCGTTAGCCTGCTCGATGGCGTCATCGAGTGAAGACACGGAATTGACCACGGCGAGCGGGCCGAAGGGCTCCTCCTGCATCACGCGCGCCTCTTTGGGCACGTTCGCGAGCACCGTGGGCTCGAAGAAGTAGCCCGTATCGCCCAGGCGCTTGCCGCCGGTCATAAGATCAGCGCCCTTTGCTACCGCGTCGTCGACCAGCGCCGTCAGCGCGGGAAGCCTGCGTTCGTTCGCGAGGGGGCCCATCTCAACGGCGCTGTCGACGCCGTTGCCGACGATGGTCTCGGCGGCCCGGCGCACGAAGGCATCGAGGTAGCGATCGAAGATGCTCTCGTGAACGAAGAAGCGCGTTGGTGAGGTGCACACCTGCCCGGCGTTGCGCATCTTCCTAACGGCACCACTGATCGCGGCGGACTCGACATCGGTGTCTTCGCACACGATCACCGGGGCGTGCCCGCCGAGCTCCATGAGCACCGGGGTCATGTTCTGCGAGGCCAGCGTCGTGAGATGCCGTCCAACGGCGGTAGAGCCGGTGAACGCGACCAGGCGCACCTGGTCCTGGCGGATCAGGTAATCGGAGATCTCGGCTGGCGTGCCGAAGACGAGGTTCAATACGCCCGGCGGTAGTCCGGCGTCGTGGAGCGCTTTGGCGATGTGCAGGGCGCCGGCGGGGGTCTCTTCAGCTGCCTTGAGGATGATGGAGCAACCGGCGGCGATCGCCCCGGCGATCTTGCGGCACGGCTGGCTCATGGGGAAATTCCAGGGCGACAGCCCCAGCACCGTTCCCACGGGCTGGTGATGCACGGCGTAACGCACGCCGGGCGCACTGGGAATGACGCGTCCGTAGGTGCGCGTCGCCTCCCCCGCATCCCACTCGAAGAACTCGCAGCCGCGAGTGACCTCCAGGCGCGCTTGGGCCAGGGGCTTGCCGTGCTCAGCGGTGATGGCCGCGGCGATCTCATCCTGGCGCTCGCGCATGATCGCCGCTGCCTTAAACAGAACGTTGGCGCGTTCGGCCGGCGCGGTCTTGCTCCACACCTTAAAGCCTCGCGCTGCGGCCTCGAGTGCGTCGTCCAGTTCGCGCTGACCGGCGCGTGGAAGACGACCGATTTCCTGCTCGGTCGCCGGATTCAAGACCGGCATGTCGCTCGCAGCCTTTCGCCACTCGCCACCGATGTAGAGTTGCAGCTCTGGATAGGCACTCATCGCATCGTCTCGCATGGGAAGTGGCCTACGAGACTCACACGCGCTTGCCAAGCGAGCAACGACGTTCAGCGAATCTGGCTATCCCTAAAAACGATAGCTAGCTTTGCGAAGCGCTTCCAGAAACTCGGCCCCTGCCGGTGACAGACTGTCGGGTCCTCTGTAGGAGATACCGACCGGGCCGTTACCGAAGGGTACGGTCCAATTAAGTTCAACCAACACGCCGCTTTCGATGTCGTGCGCCACCACGTGCTCCGGCATCAACCCGACGAGATCGAACTGCTGAAACAGCGCGCGGTTCGCAAGGTAAGAGACGGACTCGAGAACGGTGGGCGGCATATATTGCCCCTGGCCGACGAAGTACTGCTCGACCTCGCGGCGCAAGGTGGTCTCCAAGGGCGGCAGTATCCAACCGAAGGGTTTAATCTGCTCGAAGGTGACCGACGGCGCTTTGGCCAACGGGTGCTGCTTGCCCACGACCGTCA
Organism: Pseudomonadota bacterium; assembly: GCA_039193195.1. Taxonomy (NCBI): domain Bacteria; kingdom Pseudomonadati; phylum Pseudomonadota; species Pseudomonadota bacterium. The sequence goes on along the minus strand of JBCCWS010000005.1, from coordinate 23,599 downwards.
GCACCTTTTCATCGAACAGCTCCTCCTGCACCAGCTCGGCCCTGGACCGGTAGGCGGGCAGACGCCCGACGATCATGTCGATCTCGCCCGCGTACAGCGCCGGCATCAGCGCATCGTTGGTTCCTTCGACCACCTTGATCGCCACTCTGGGTCGCTCGGCCATCAGGATGCCTATCGCGGCCGGTAACAGCAGCGGCGCGGCGGCGAGCAGCGCACCGACCACCACCCGCCCGCTACTGCCCTCACTGATATCGTCGAGCTCCTGGGCAGCGTTGGAGATCTGCGCCAAGATCAGCTTGCCGTGACGAATCAGCGCATCCCCATAGGACGTGGGCACGACTCCCCGGTTCGTGCGTCGGAACAAGGACACCTCGAAGTCTAGCTCCAGGTCCTGAATAAGCTTGGTGGCCGCTGGTTGGGAGACCTGCAGCTCGCGCGCCGCATGCTGAATGCTACCGAACTCCCCCACCGCGACCAGCAAGCGCAGCTGCTTTAACTTCAGGCGCGTTACCGCGCGGTCCACAATCCGGGCGTGGCGAGCAACCATCATTGGCTCCTTTAAAACCGGATTCGCCGCGAGTCCTGCTGCAGTTTACTAACGACACTCATCGCTGTGAGGGCAGAGCTCTTCGGGTTGGTGGGTAGCGCGTTGCCGCGGATTTCGAAGGAGAAGCTTCCGAACTCGCCCGACGCAACAACTTCGTGGATGTTCTGCTCGACGTTCGGATCAGCGATGAGTTTGACCTGCGTCTGATCGAAGCCGACACCGGCGAGGGCAACCGCCGCTGCGACGTTCGCGTTCTTCGGGTACTGGATGGCCGCGTCGCGTGCCGTGCCCTCGAAATGGACGACCGCGTCGCCCCAGAGGTTGTCCAGGTCATGGTGCGCGTCAGCGGGAGAGCCCTTCCAGCTCTTCGGCGGCTTGCGCCCCACGTACGTGACGCACTGAAGATCGCCCACCGCTGCCGCCCGCAGACAGTCGAGTGCGCCGATGGCGCCGGCGACCAGATGCAACCTGGCGCTGCCCTCGGTGGCCGCCTGATCGAGGGCATGGTAGAGCTCGGCGCTGGCTAGGCCGCCGATCGAAACAGTCGTCAGGTCGATACCGCGGCGCAGTATGTGAGGGCCGTAGGCGGCTAAGGCATGGTGGCCTGCGCAGTCGATCATGTGGTCGATGTGGCCCGGCAGGTCACTCACCGCCGAGACGCACGCGACGGCGGGAAACGTGCGGGCGATTGTCGCGAGGCGTTCTGGGCGCACGAGCAGGGCATCCACCGAGAATCCACGACGCTTCAGTTCGTCGTGTACGAAGCTGCCGATCGCGCCGAGTCCGATGATGCCAACGTGCATGACGCCTCCCCCTCAGCACCCTTTGTATCGCAGTATCAGGAGGGCGCGCTATTGTAATTTTGAATAGCCAGTTTCGATTTATCCCACGGTCTCTGGCGTATGTTCGAACGCCTATGGCCAGCAAATATACAAAGCACGACGCCAAGGACTACGCCCGCCAGCACATGCGCGGGGTTTGGGCTGCCGCGCTCAATCCGTTCCGCCACGACCTTTCCCTGGACGAGGCGGGGCTGCGCGCGAACATCCGTCACTGGATAGACGAACTGGACATCAAGGGTCTGTTCATCGCGGGCAAACAGGGCGAGTTTTTCTCCATGAGTCTCGAGGAGCGAAAGCGCAACTTCGAGATCGCCGTGGAGGAATGCGACGGCGCGGCTGGCGTGATCGTCTCCGTGTCGGATCAGAACTTCGACACGGTGAAGGAGCTGGCCCATCACGCTGAGCACTGTGGCGCTGACTACATCGTCGTGCACGCGCCGGTGCTGAGCTTTGTGCACAATCGCGCAGAGGTGCTCTACCAGTACTACAAGGCGCTGTGCGACGAGCTCGATATCGGCATCGCGATGTGGAGCCATCCGGACTCTGGCTACCTGATGCAGCCTGGGGAATGTGCACGTATCGCGCAGCTACCCAACATCGTCGCGATCAAGTACTCCGTGCCCCGCGAGATGTACGTAAAGCTAAGCCATATGGTCGGTAACAAGATCCAGGTGTCCACGTCGGCAGAGCCGGAGTGGCTCGACAACATCGAAGAGCTCGGCTGGCGGCTGTACCTTTGCTCATCGCCGCCCTACCACCTGCAGACGGCCAACGACAAGCGTATGGACGAGTACACTCGTCTCGCCTTCGAGGGGAAGTTCGAGCAGGCGCGTCGCGTTCGCGACAGCCTGAACCCCGTGCGCGAAGCGATGGCCAACGCCAAACCCGCAGACAAGCCCCAGGCATTCGGCAAGTACTGGCAGGAACTGTTAGGCCAGGTAGGCGGGCGCGTGCGGCCGCCGATGCTGGAGCTGACGGACCGCGAAAGGGCTGTCATCGACGAGGCGTTTGAGTCCTGCGGCCTGCAGCGGTAGCTCACCTACGGTTCGGGCTGGGGTTACTCATTTCAGCGCCGAGGTCGTTTCATTGCACCAACGGTCCAGCCCCAAGGACCGTCAATCCCACGCCTAAAGTTCAGTCCTAACCGCCAGGAGCTCGGGGAAAAAGCTCATATCGAGCGCTTTCCTCAGGAATGGCACCCCCGAAGAGCCGCCCGTGCCGTGGCGACTGCCGATGATCCGCTGCACCGTGTACATGTGCTTGAAGCGCCAGTTCTGAAAGGCGTCCTCTATGTCGACGAGCTTCTCTGCCAGCTCGTAAAGCTCGAAATACTCCTCCGCCTCGCGGTACACCCTCAGCCAGGCCGCGCGAACGGAGTCGTTGGGCTGATAGGGCTGGCTCCAGTCCCGATTGAGCACCGAACCATCCATTTCAAACCCGACCTCACTCAACTTGCGCAGCACCACATCGTAGAGGCTGGGCTCGTTCAGGACTCGCGTGAGCTCTTCGTGTATCGCCGCATCGTGCTTATGCACCTTCACTAGGCTATTGTTCTTGTTGCCCAATAAGAATTCTAGCTTTCGGTAGCTGTAAGACTGAAAACCAGACGCGGGACCGAGCGCGTCACGGAACTTCAGGTAATCGACCGGCGTCATGGTGGAGAGGATCTGCCATGACTGCGTGATCTGCGTGAGAATCAGCTTGACGCGTGCAACCACCTTAAAGGCGTGACGGAAGTTGTCTCCCTCAATGTTCTTGATCGCCTCTGCCAACTCGTTGCCGGCAAGTTTCATCCACAGCTCGCTCGCCTGGTGGATGACGATGAACAACATCTCGTCGTGCTCTCCGGAGAGCGGATGCTGGGCGCTCAGCACCTGTGGCAAATGCAGGTAGCGGCCGTAGCTCATACGGTCCTTGAGATCCGTATGGATGCTGTGCTCCAGCTCCCGGTAGTTCTTTGGGACGATGTTCATTGCTCGTCTCCAAATACCTCGGATGCCCAGCGAAAGAGTCGGTCCATAACGTACGGCTCATCCCAGTCATCGTGGATGTTCGGTAATGCCATTACCCTGTCCATCACCTCCTTTTGCTCATCACCCACGCGCAAGGCCCGCGAGTAAGGCACGTCCGGGCGGAAGGTGACCATCGAGTAGAGGGGCGTCCAGAGGTCCGGGTAGAGGTCGCTGAACTTCGCCTCGATCTTCTTGCGCAGCTGGAAGTCTGGATCGCCGGAGAGGTCACTCATCTCGGCGAAGTTGCGCACGGCAAGCTCCGCGATGGCATCGGCGTTCGGTTTGCGCGCTTGCTCGTAGGCCGCGAGAATCTCGGGCCAATCATGACCGTGGGCCGTGATAAGTGCGTCCAGCTCCGCGCAGTCTTCGAAGCCGCAGTTCATTCCTTGGCCGTAGAAGGGCACGATCGCGTGGGCGGCATCGCCAATGAGGCCGATCCTGCGGTTGAAGGACCAGGGGTACACCTGCACCAGGTACAGCGGCGCGGGATCACGGCTCATGAAGGTCTCCACTGGAGCTTCAAGGTAGTCCATCGCATCGGCGAAGTTGGAGGAGAAGAAGCGCTCGACGTCCTCGCGCTCCCGGAGCGACTCGAAGGACGGGTCGCCCGAGTGGTTGAGGAACAGGGTGCAGGTGAACGTACCATCCGGATTCGGCAGGGCGATCAGCATGAAGTCCTTGCGCGGCCAGATGTGCAGGGCGTTCCTATCGAGCTTGTGCGAGCCGTCCACGTTGGCCGATATGTTCAGCTCGATGTAGTCCTGAGGCATATAGGTTTGGCTGTAACTGAAGCGCGGGAAGCTGTGCGCCAGGCGCCTGACCTTGGAGTTCGCGCCGTCCGCGCCGAAGGCGATGTCGGCCTCGACCACCACCTCATCGCCAGCAGTGGTGGTGAAGGTAGTGGTCGCCGTCTCGAAGTCGATGTCGAGGAGTCGATGTTCGAAGTAGCTGGTGATGTTGGGCTCGCCCTCGGCGATGCTAAGCAGCTGATGGTTGATCCCGCTGCGCGATACGGACCAGATGGCATCATCGCCCTTGCCGTAGGGAATGCGGCTGATATCGCCGTCCACCCCATGGATTCTGCGATCGTACATGGGGATCGCGTCGTGCTTGGCTTCCTGGCTCACGCCTATCTTCTCCAGCGAAGTCCAGCCTCGATCGGAGAGGGCGATGTTGATAGAGCGGCCTTGGTAGATGCTGGTACGGCGAGAGTCTGGCCGCCCCTCGTACAGGCCCACCTTGTACCCATGGCGTGCCAGAGAGATGGCCAACAGGCTACCCACCGGGCCGCCGCCAACCACCGTGATGTTCTTCTGTGTCACTGATTGCTCTCCTTTAGGAGCCTGCGCATCACGCTGCCAAAGGTGAAAACGTCTTCGAACGAGTTGTAGAGCGGTACCGGCGCCATGCGGATGATGCATGGCTCGCGGAAGTCGGCAATCACGCCCGCGGCGATCATGCGATCGAACAGCGCCCGTTCATAGCGAGCGATGTTGACCGATAGCTGACTGCCTCGCTGATTCGGATCTCGCGGCGTAATCACGCTGATGCCCGCGTCGGGAAACTCCTGCGCAAGCCGGTCGATCGTGTACTCGAGATAGCCCGTGAGCTTCTCGCTCTTCGCGCGCAAGGCCCCCATGCCCACGTGCGCGAAGATCTCCAAAGCGGGCTTCATGGCCGACATCCCGAGCACAGGGGCATTGCTGAGCTGCCAACCTTCCGCCCCCGGCATGGGCTGAAATCCCGGCTTCATCTGGAACCGCGTGTCCTTGTCATGGCCCCACCAGCCGCCGAATCGCGGCAGGTCGCCACGCCTGCCGTGGCGCTCGTGCACGAAGATCCCGCCCACGTTACCCGGGCTGGAGTTCAGGTACTTGTAGGAGCACCACGCCGCGAAATCGACATCCCAGTCATGCAAGGACAGGGGCACGTTGCCGGCGGCATGGGCGAGATCGAAGCCGGCGATCGCATCGACCGCGTGGGCCGCCGCGGTGAGGCGAGCCATATCGAACAGCTGGCCGGTGAAGTAGTTCACGCCACCGAAGAAGACGAGGGCTAGCTGGTCGGCGTTCTCCTCGATCGCCGCGAGGATGTCCTCTTCGCGAATCAACCACTCGCCCTTGCGAGGGCCGACCTCGATGATGGCCTCGTCAGGATCGAAGCCATGGAACTGCGCCTGCGTCTCGAGCAGGTAGCGGTCCGAAGGGAACAGCCGCGCTTCGCAGATGATCTTGTAGCGCGTTTTGGTCGGTCGGTAGAAGGAGACGAAAAGCAGATGGATGTTCGTCGTCAGCGAGTTCATGCAGACGACTTCGCTCTCCACGGCGCCCACGAGCTTTGCCATCGGCGGCGTTAGCAGCTCGTGGTAGCTATACCAGGGGTTGATGGAATGGAAATGCCCTTCGACGCCGTAGCGTGCCCATTGGTCCAGCTCCAGCTCGACGGAGGAGCGCACGGTCTTGGGCTGCAGCCCCAGGGAGTGACCCGTGAAGTAGACCAGCTCGTCCGTGCCTAGGGTCGGGAAGTGAAACTGCCCTCGGTAAGCCCGGAGGGGATCCCGCGCATCCGCTTGCCGCGCGTAGTCGAGAGAGGGTTGGTAGTTCAAAGCGTCACCCACCCTTCCGGTACGTCCTTACCCGGGTGCATCGCTTCACAGTGCGGGCAGGTGCGCGCTTCGCTGTCCGCGTAGAAGGACTGGTAGAGGGGCGGCAGGTCGTGGGCGATCGATTTCAGCTCCAGCTCGGCTCGGTGCACCAGGCCGCCACACTCAAAGCAGTACCACTCGAAGGCATCGCGTGCGCCTGGCGGTCGCTTGGGTTCGATGACCAGGCCCACGCTGCCTTCCATCGGCCGTTGCGGCGAGTGCCGCACATGCTTAGGCAGGAAGAAGACCTCACCTTCACGGATGGGCACGTCGTAGAACTCACCGCCATCGAAGACCTTGAGCACCATGTCACCCTCCAGCTGATAGAAGAACTCCTCCACGGGGTCGTCGTGGTAATCGGTGCGTTTGTTCGGCCCGCCGACCACGAACGCCATCATGTCCGTGTCTTCCCAGACCTGCTTATTGCCGACGGGCGGTTTTAGCAGGTGCCGGTGCTCGTCGATCCAAGCCTGAAAGTTGAACGCGGCGAGTCTGCTCATCGACGGTTTCCTAGCTCGCAAGGGGTGCAAGTTTATCGCCCGGAAATTTATCGATAAAATCGAGTTTTCAGAAGTTATTCAAAGATTTTTCTTATATGTTAGGGACTCGCCTGACCATTAAGCACCTGCAGATGATCCACGCGGTCGAGAGCGCCGGCACGCTGACGAAGGCAGCGGAGCTGTTGAACATCAGCCAGCCGGCCCTCAGTAGCCGCCTGCAGGACGCCGAGGAAGTCCTCAGCACACAACTGTTCCTACGCCGCGGCCGCCGTCTCACCTTGTCACCGGCCGGCACCCTGCTGCTCGCCTCCGCGCGCCGGATACTGACCGAACTGGTGCGCGTGGAGCGGGAGCTGATGAACCTCCCGAGCCGCGCAGGTCAGGTGCTTCGTATCGGTATGCCGCAATATGCCTCCTACTCCTGGCTGCCGGCCGCCGTGCGAGAGTTCGAGACGCTGTTCCCGACCGTAGAGCTTGAGGTCGTCTCGGAAGCAGCAGTGCATCCCAGGCACGCGCTGTCACGCGACGACGTCGACATCGCCTTGGTATCGAGCCCCACGCAGCGGATCCAGTTGGATGGCAGCCGCTACCGGTCGAAGCTGCTGATCCGCGATGAGTTCGTGGCCCTGCTGCCGGCGAATCACCCGAAGGCCGACAAGCCCTATCTGGTAGCGGACGACTTCATCGATGAAACGTACATTACCAACAGCGCCGTGCCCGAGCGTAACCGTGAGTACGAGCTGTTCTTTCAGCCTGAATCAGTCGTGCCTGAGCGAGTGGTGCAAATGGGATTCACGGGGCCGATCCTCGAACTCGTGGCCGCCGGCATCGGCACTACCATCATCACCAAGTGGATCCTCGAGTCCAATGATCGCTTCGACGGCGTCGTGAGCAGACCGCTCACGAAGTCCGGGCTGTTCGTCAATTGGTTCGCGCTCTATTCGCGCCAACCTGAACTCGGCCCGCAGGCGGAGGCCCTGTGTCGCGTCATTGCCAACAGTGGTGCCGCCTAGTGGGCCGCTTGGTAAATAAGGTGACGCTCAGCGAGTAGACGGGCGCCAGGGCAAGGCGGTCAAATGCAGCCAATGGCGATGCCATTGGCTGCGCGACGCGCCTTGCTGACGCTGCCCCTCCGCAGACTGAGCGTTACCTCATTTACCAAGCGGCCCACTAGCCTGGGACCTTCGACGCGCCCACATCCACGGACATGCAAGCCCAAGCGATAACGGGGTCGCGCAGCCCAATCCGTACTTTCATCGATACAAGCGAAGACAATCGGCACCTATATCTACCTTTAGAAACTCCTCGGTACTGCCAGGGAGCACACGTAAGGAGGAATCGATGGCGTACTATTACTTCATGCCCGTGGTAAACATCATGGGTGCCGGCGGCCTCGCCGATGCCGGCCGGGAGATCCGAGGGCTGGGCTTCAAGAAGGCCCTCATCGTGACCGACGCTCCCCTGCACCGTGAGCTGAAAGCCACCAAGGTGCTGACCGAACTGCTGAAGGACATCGGCGTCGACTACGCGGTCTACGACGGCGTCGAACCCAACCCGACCACCGCCCAAGTGGACGAAGGGACTGCGCTTCTGAAGGAGGAAGGGTGCGACTTCATCATCTCCTTCGGCGGTGGCTCCCCCCACGATGCCGCCAAGGCGATCGGCATCCTTGCCACTCACGGCGGCGACATCCGCGACTTCGAGGGCCTCAACAAGATGACCCAGCCTATGCTGCCGCTGGTGGCCATCAACACGACGTCGGGCACGGCCAGCGAGATGACCCGCTTCGCCATCATCACGGATGAAGCCCGCCACGTGAAGATGGCCATCGTCGACTGGCGCACGACGCCAACGCTGTCCGTTGACGATCCAGACTTGATGGAAGCAATGCCCCCCGATCTCACTGCTGCCACGGGGATGGATGCCCTAACGCACGCGATCGAGGCCTATGTCTCCACTGCGGCGACCCCAGTCACGGACTCCGCCGCGCTGCACGCTATCAAGCTAGTGGGCGGCTTTCTACCACGTGCCGTGAAGGACGGCCACGACCGTGAGGCTCGCGAGATGATGACCTACGCCGAGTTCCTCGCTGGAATGGCCTTCAACAGCGCGAGCCTAGGCTACGTTCACGCCATGGCCCACCAGCTCGGCGGCTTCTACGACCTACCCCACGGCGTGTGCAACGCAATCCTTCTGCCCCACGTGCAGGCCTACAATGCGAAGGCCGTACCCGCACGCTTCGTCGAGATCGCCCAGGCCCTCGGCATCGATGTACGTAAGATGACTGCGGAAGAGGCCGCCGAGGAGGCGCTGGCGGCGATAGGTGAGCTATCTGCTACGGTAGGAATTCCGCCGAATCTGGCTGCCTTTGACGTGGTGAAGCCGGCGGACTTCCCTACCCTCGCAGGCAACGCCATGAAGGATGCCTGCGGCGTAACCAACCCCAAGCAGCCTAGCAAAGAGGAAGTCATCGCCCTTTACCAGGCCGCCTACGCGGGCTAGACCGATCGCGCAACGTGCACTCTAGCTCGCGGGATCCGCCTGCTTTGCGATGCTCACCGCCTCGCAGATCACCTCTGGGTCGGCGATGTGATTTACCAACAGCAGGATCAGCTTGGCGTTGCGGCGCATGGACTCGTCGGTATTGCAGCCCTCGTGCATGGCTAGCAGCTGCTGGTAGAGCTCGTCGGCCTGCGCGGGGGCCATCGTCAAGCGAAGCGTGCCCAAGGTGAGTCCTCCAGGTGGCCCGCCACGAACTGCTTCCATCTCGCCGCTACGTATTGATCGGGGCGCAGCAGATACGCCGCGCCGTCCGTGAGATCGTAGCGCGCTCGGGCTGCTTCGTCCTCGACCACGACTTCGGGCAAGCGAGAACCCTCCGTCGACCCTGCCGTCAGCAGCTTCCACTGACCACCTAGACGGTTCAGCAACCAGCCGTCGCCGAGCCGAGCGTCGACGGCCGGAGACCCGGGGGCAATGCCGCCTGCCCACGCATCGCGGTCGGGTGCGACAAGGGCTCCCTGCGGGTAGTGCACGGGCGTGGAGAGTCGTCCGGAGTTGACGAAGGGGCGGGCGAAGGGATGGTCCGCTGCCAGCGCCAACACCGCATCGCGCAGGGCGAGGCTGGCGGCAGACTTTGGCGTCATGAAGTCAGTCGAGCGCGTGGAGTTCAGGATGTTCTCATCGGCGGTGATCACCGCCTCCTCGTTGTAGGTATCGATAAGCTGCGGCGAGGCACCGCCGAGCACGGCGCTCAGCTTCCAGGCCAAGTTGTCGGCGTCGGCGACACCGCCGTTGCAGCCCCGTGCACCGAAGGGTGACACTAGGTGTGCCGCATCGCCAGCGAAGATCACGCGGTCGTGGACGAAGCGGTTCATGCGCCGACACTGGAAGGTGTAGACAGAGTACCAGACCGGCTCGAACGCGATCTCCTCTCCCAACATGCCGCGCACCAGCGGCTCCACGTTTTCGGGCCGCTTGGCCGCCTCGCGGTCGATATCCCAACCGAGCTGGAAGTCGAGGCGCCACACGTCGTCTGGCTGCTTGTGCAGCAGGGCAGAGCTGCCGCCCCAAGGCGGGTCGAACCAAAACCAGCGCTCCGCGGGGTGGGTGGTGCGCAAGCGCACGTCGGCGATGAGGAAATTGTCCTCGAAGACACGCCCATCGAAGCGCAACCCCAGCATGTGCCGCAGCGGTGAGCGCGCACCGTCGCACGCCACGATCCAATCGGCACTAAGGGCGTAGTCGCCCTGCGCCGTCGACACCGTGAGCAGGCGTTGCTGCGCATCGAGCGCCGTGACCTGATGTCCCCAGCGAAGATCGACGTTCTCGAGCTCCGCCAAAGCGTCGACCAGGAATTGCTCCACCCAGTATTGCTGCAGGTTGATGAACCCGGGCATCTCCTGGCCCTTCTCCGGCCGCAGATCGAACTGATAGACGGGCGTGCGACGATGGCCGTGAAACACCTTGCCTACGTTCCAAACCACACCTTTCTCAACCATGCGCTGGGCCACGCCCAAGCGGTTCCAGACCTCGAGGGTGCGCTTGGAGAAGCAGATCGCCTTGGACCCGTCCGCAATAAAGTCGAGCTGGTTGAGCACCACCACCTCGTGCCCCCGGTGGCCGAGATCCAGCGCGAGCGTGAGGCCCACGGGACCCCCTCCCACGATCACGACCGGGTGGTGTCGTTCACTTGACGGCGGCGGGGACGCCCCAATGAACTTGTGCTGCGGAATGCTAGTGAAATCGCTAACCATTGCTATGTGACTCGGCGGCTGTGCCAGCAGCGATGCTCAGTCGCCCTGCAGCGCGGCCCATACCTCGCGGTCCCGCGCCATGGTCCAGATGCGCGGCCAGTCGATCCCATCGAGTTCATCCCACAGGCGTTGCACGTTGAAGGGCAGGCAGTGCTCGAAGATAGGCCAGGCGCCGAACTTGGGCGCCAAGGCCGTGTGGGTGAGCTCGAAGGCTTCCTGAAGGGTGCCCTCAGCGGCATGCACCTGACCGACGTTGTCGATCATGCCGCGAAGGAACTCGCGGGTCTGGTCGATCGCGGCGTCCACCGCGTGGCGACCGCGCGCCACGGCCCCGCGCCCGCCCACGAGATTGACCGCCTCGTAGGCCGCCACGCGGTCCAAGGTGCCTGCCACCCAATCCATGTGGAAGGCGTCGCCTGTGTACAGCGCTGCCTGCGCCTCGACGAGATCGCCGGCGAATAGAGTCTTCGATTGAGGGTGCCACACGGCGATGTCGCCAGCGGTGTGGCCGCGCCCGCAGAAGTCGAGCTCCAGGTGGCCGCGCTCGCCGCCAAGCTCGATGCGCAGGTGATTCGCGAAGGTCAGCGTCGGCCAGGTCAACCCCGGAATGCCTTCCGGCTCTCGGAACAGGCGCGGCATGCGGCCGAACTCACTATCCCAGTCCTCACGGCCGCGCTCCTCGATCAGCTTGCGCGTGACGTCAGAGGCGATGATCGCCTGCGCCGCGTAGGCGCTGGCGCCGAGCACTCTGACCGCGTGGTAGTGCGTGAGCAGCAGGTACTTGATCGGCTTGTCCGTGTGTTCACGCAGCATGGTGAGCCACTCGCGAGCCGCGGCTGGCGTGGCGCGGGCCTCGATGCAGACCACGAAGTCCTCGCCTTCGATGGCACCCACGTTGGGGTCGCCCTCGGCGGTCAGCGCGTACACGCCATCCGCCAACACCTCTAAGGTCTCCTGCTTGTCCTGTAAGTCTGCCGAGGACGCGAATGGCTTGCTCATATCGCCTTGCCTTTTTTCATCTTGCTCGCGCGGGCCCACCTTCGCACCCGAGATCGGGCACGGGGTACCGCTTTCCAAAGCTACTGCGAATCGGTAACATCTACAACCGTTTCATATGAGATTATTTTCGGAGCCTGCGTGTTCAATCTCGAGATGTTCATCCCTTATCGCCTGTACCAGGCCACGGAAAACGCTTCGCAGGCCTTTCGAGCGGTGTACGCAGAGCTCTATGGGCTTTCCCGTGCCGAGTGGCGAGTACTCTTTAACGTGGCGCAGTACGGCCCCATGAGTGCTCAGGAGATCGTGCAGCGGACCTATCTAGATAAGACCCGTATCTCGCGTGCGGTGCAGAAACTCATCGAGTGCAAGTGGCTCAAGCGCAAGAGCGACCCGGCGGACCGTAGGCGCCAGACCCTGGAGCTAGCAGCGCGCGGGCGCACGGTGGTAGATGAACTCTCGATGCTGGCGGAGCGGCACAACGAGAAGATCATAGAGATCGTCGGGGCGGAGAAAGCACAGGAGCTGTTGGCGGTACTCGAGCAGATCGAAGCGGCCGCCTTCGAATTCGACGCGGACGACGCTCGCCGTCAGCGCCGCGAAATCCAGCGATCGAGGCGAGCGTCATGAACCCAAAGACTGACCAGACGGCCACTCAGAACACCGATCTCGCCCCGCCGCCGTCCCTACACGGCTTCCACCACGTCGCCTACCGCTGCCGAAGCGCCAGGGAGACGGTCGAGTTCTACGAGCGCGCGCTCGGGGCGATCTTCGAGCTGGCTATCGCCGAGGACAAGGTGCCATCCACCGGCGAGGCGAACCCCTATATGCACATCTTCCTCAACATCGGTGGTAACAACGTGCTGGCGTTCTTCGAACTGCCACAGTCGCCCACGATGGGCAGGGACGAGAACACGCCAGCGTGGGTGCAGCACATCGCCCTGCGCTTGGCCGATGTGCAGGCCCTGGTTACAGCGAAGGCTCGCCTCGAGTCCCTCGAGATCGAGGTCCTCGGCCCAGTGGATCACGGCATCTTCCAGTCGATCTACTTTCTCGATCCGAATGGGCACAGGCTAGAGCTTGCCGCCGATACGGGTAGCGCTAACCAGCGCCAACAGCTGCGCGCCGTGGCGCGGCCCATGCTCAAGGAATGGGACAAGACCGGCCGTGCACCGAAGCACGCCGCGTGGCTACACGAGGGGACCGCGCGGTGAGCGGCGCCCTGGGCGCTATCGCAACACTTGCCTTCGCCGCGACACTGGTGGCCTTTGCCGCCGCACCCGACTGGTTCGCTAATGCCCTCACGCCGCCGCTCTGGTCCGTCGCTAGCGTGGTAGCGGGCGTGCTGATCGTGGCGCCCGTAGGCTTGGCCTGGTGGTTGGTACTGCGCTCTGGGGGCGGCAAGCGGTGAACATCGGTGCCGTTGGCATCGGCATGTTCGCAGCCATCACGGCACTCACGCTGGTCATCACCTACCTAGCCGGTCGACGGCTGCAGTCGGCGGATGCGTTTTATCGTGCGGGCGGTGGCTTGCCCGGCGTGCTAAACGGTGTTGCGATCAGCGGCGATTTCCTCTCGGCCACAACACTGCTCGGCATCACCGGCCTGTACTTCATCAGCGGCTTCGATGCGGCGATCTACCTCATCTCACCCTTGATCGGACTGCTGCTGATGCTCGGACTGTTGGCCGGGCCTATCCGTGAGCTCGGTCGCTACACGCTGGCAGACATCCTGGCGCAGCGCTTCGACGAGCGTCCGATGCGCATCCTCTCGGCGATCAACACGCTGACCATCTCCCTGTTCTATCTGATCGTACAGATGGTGGGCGCTGGGGCGCTGATCGAGACCATCTTCCATATCCCCTACCATCTCGCCGTCACCATCGTCGGCGCTCTGATGACCCTCTACGTAGCCGTGGGCGGGATGGTGGCGACCACTTGGGTGCAGATCAGTAAGGCCTGCCTGCTGGTGCTGGGCGTCGGGCTGCTCAGCGGCGCAGGACTGCTCGCCGTGGGCTTCGATTTGACGACCGTCGCCGCCGAAATCTCCGCCCACCGCCCGTCCGCGTTCCTGGGGCCTGGCACAGTCACCAAAGATGCTTTCGCCTCTCTCTCCCTAGCCGCAGCGCTGTTGCTGGGTATGTGCGGGCTACCGCATGTATTGATTAGGCTTCTGACGGTGAAGGACGCACACGAGTCGCGCGTATCCGTGGCCGTGACCATGTCGGTGATCGCCTTCGTGTTCCTCGCCATCCTGTTCCTAATCGGCCCGCTTTGCGTTGGTCTGCTACAAGGGCGTGACGGCGTGTTCGTGGACGGCCAGATCGTGGGCGGCAGCAATATGACCGTTCTCCATCTTTCGAATGCAATCGGTGGATCAGTGCTTGCCGGCTTCATCGCCGCGGTCGTCTTCGCCACGATCCTGGCCGTCGTGGCGGGCCTCACTATGGCCTGCGTAGGCACTTTGGCACATGATCTTTACGCCCGTGTGCTGCGCGCCGATCGGCCGCCCGACGAGCAGGAACTCCTACGCGCCTCGCGGGCCAGTACGCTGCTCATCGGCCTGGCCGCCATCGTGCTCGGCCTAGGCTTCGAAGGGCAGAACCTGGCGTACCTCGTAGGCCTGGTCTTCAGCGTCTCGGCAAGCGCGAATTTCCCCATTCTCCTCATCGCTTTGTACACACCGCATGCCCGCACGCGCACGCCGCTTGCCGTCGGCGCGACAGGTCTCATCGCCAGCCTATCCTTGGTGATCGCCGGGCCAGCCGTATGGGTGGACGTGCTTGGCAACGAACGGCCACTGGTGGCGCTGCGCTACCCGGCGCTGCCCGCCCTCGTGGTGACGGGCGTAGTGGCAGCGGTCCTCCTGGGGTTGGACCGGCGCGCTCGACGCAGCGGTGACGGATAAGGATCGACTAACTCAAACGCTGGCGCCCGAGCTGCCGAACGCTTAGCCTCGAGACGCGCGTACCTCGTCTACGGTTCCACTCACTCGCGGCCTCCCGTGTTCCCGTTACCGTCGCCTCTCGAGGGTCCGCGGCGGCGACGGCAGCGATGACTTTGCCGTCTCGACCCTGATCGTGATGCGGACCCTGCAGGCCGCAATGATGCCGGTGAAGATGATGTGCTGCTGGTCGCCAAAGCCCCTGAAGAGCATAAGAGCGGGCATGAGTGTGTGTCAGGCTCGCGGTGGTCTTGTATCATGCCCGACTGAGATCGTTTGAGGCGCGAAGTACCCGGCTCATCGCCTGCTGGGAGCATGCGGGTCGAGAAGAGACCTCGTCAACGGATGCCGACCTACGTGACACGCGATAACGCTCAACGAAGTCCCTTCATACTCGGCGCGATTCGCGTCGAGCCCACGCTCAACTCGCTGTTCCGTGGTGATACCAGGTTCCCCCTCGAGCCGCGCATCGTCGACGTCCTTTGCCTGCTGGCTGAGCACGCGGGCGAGGTGGTCGGGCGCGACACCATAATCGATACGATCTGGGGCCTAGAGCATAGCGGCGATGAGAGCCTAACGAGGGCGATTTCGCTCATTCGCAAAACCATTCGGGACGCCGGTGAGGCCGAGGAGTACGTCGAGACGATCCCCAAGCGCGGCTACCGTATCGTGCAGCCTGTAGCGCTTATCACGCCTGAACCACCTGCCACCGCACCCGATACGACATCACCCGCGCCGGCGCCTCAGGCAGCGGCCCCCGCGAAGTCTGGCCTGCGGCTCCTACCGCGGATCGCGGTATTGGTCGGCGCGGTTGCTATCGTGGCCATCAGACTCGTTATCCCGGACCTGTTTTCGGGCAACACGACCACGGATGCCAGCGGCTCGGTCATCACCGCGGACGCGTCAGCGCCGCACACCCCCTCGATCGCCATCTTGCCCTTTACTTCCCTCTCACTGGCCGACGAGGACCGCCTGTTCGCCGATGGCGTTGCAGTCAGCCTACTCACTCGGCTCGGGCGCATCACAGATCTCGAGGTGGCAGGACAGCGCTCATCGTTCGCTTACCGTGACCGCAACCTCGACCTGCGTACGATTGGCGATGAGCTCGGCGTGGATCATGTGCTGGATGGCACGGTCCTTCGCAGCGGCGATGAGATTCGAGCCACGATCCAACTCGTTCGAACCACCGACGGCGTACAGATTTGGAACAAGGCCTACAATGCGCTGCTAAACGATGTCTTTGCGATCCAAGACGACATCGTTCGGCAAGTTGGTCGACAGCTAGAGATTGAGTTAGGTGTCGGGCGGTACCGAGGACGCACCAGCGGCGAGGGCATCGAACCGGAAGCCGTCGAGCAATACTACTTAGGCCTTGGGCATTTCGGCGAGCGTATGCGCAACAACGAGGCGCGCCTGCAGGCTTACGACGCTTTTCAAAACGCCGTGCTGATCGATCCCCAATTCGGAGAAGCGTGGGCAGGCATCGCATTCGTGGGCTCCACCAGTGTTGGCAGCCCGCTGTCGCGGAACTTCGACAAGTTTCGCCGGGATGTCTCGCATGCCTTCGAGCGCGCGTTCGCACTCAATGCGAATGACGCCTCCATCCACGCTGCCATGGTCTTTTGGAGCCTGGGGCCTGCGTTCGATATGCAAGCTGCGCGAATGCACGCGGAAACGGCTTTGGCCCTAGCACCGGCTCAGTTTGACGTCCTCTATGCGAATGCCGGACTCAAGATGTACAGCGGCGATGTCGAAGGCGGTATCGACCTGTACGACCGACTGATGGCGCTACAGCCGGAGAGTCTGTCGGGGGCACAAGTACGTGCCCGATGGCTGGCGACGGCGGGGCGAACCGAGGATGCCTTTGCATTTTTCAACGCCTGCCAGGCCGAGCGATGCCTAGGGGAAGGCTTCGTGGCGTTCGCGTCCACCTTTGCCGTGTTGTCTGGTGACCCAGAACTCGCAGCCCAATGGCGCCCGCACTACGAGGAGTTCGAAGCGTTTCTGGCGAGTCTCCCGCCTCAGGCAAAGCCAAACGTCACGCGTATCTTGCCCGCCTTCTTCTCGATCATGTTCGATCGGCCGGACAAGCAGGAGCAGGTAGAAGCATTGATCGAACTCTATGGAACGGCCCCCGTGACCGAACAGGTAGGCATGTGGGCGCCGGTGTTTAGCGGCCTTCTTCCGGAAGAGGCTTTCTTCGCGGCCCTAGAACTCGCTGCCGACCAGGGAAAGTTCCTGAGCACAGGCCATGCGCTCATGCCCTATTACGGCACCAACCCGTACCCCGAGTGGGTGCTGAAACACCCGCGTTACCGCGCGTTGTTCCAGCGCCCCGAACTCGCGGAGTTTGCCCGTGTTCGTCAGGCGCACGGGTGGACCGACGGCTTGCCGCTATCCACCGAATAGCGAGCGCCTACTGCGAGCTGACCAACACTTGAGATAGCCAGGCGAGCTGAGCGCTCATCCGACCGAAAGAGCAGGTCATCAGCGCGCCGAGGATGCGCTCGATCTCCTCGTCCTCCTGCTTGGCCTGGGCAAGCGCTTGGTCCATCGCGTGCTCGAGAGCTTGCATCTCAGCTCGGCGCTCTTCATTGCGCCTGCGATCTGCCTCCACGGCGTTTCGAAGGATCTCGTCGAGCAGTTGGCCAATTTCTTCTTGTGAGTTGCTTCGTGCATCTAGGGCGTCGTCCAGAGCTCGCGTTACCTCGCGAGCGCTGTTGAGCACGTTCATCGCTTCCTCCAAGAGGTAAGATCTTCCCGTCCATCAGACCCGTGCCGATGGGAGTTACCGTTAGTTGAGGAAGGCAACTTTGCCGAAGATCACGCGGTCGACCAAGGTGCCGCCGCTAGGCGACGCCTACCCCTGGCTACAGACCACGAAAGGACCCCGCCGAGGCACTTGGCCCTGGACAGCCGCAGCGAGGCCTGCGCGAGTGTTACTCAGGCACAACAGGTGATCTTTGAGTCAGTACTGCTGAGCTACCGAGACAAGGCATCGGCAAGCCGTACTAGCCGCACGAATTCCCGACGATCGCCCTCGTCTCTGCCGCGATTGGGTTGCGCCAGCGCCATGACAGATCCGTAGTCATAGTCTTCCAACCGGGGATCGGCGCGCAGCTTCTGAGCAAAAGCGGCGACCGCTGCGGCGAAGGCCAACTCCCGCGATCGCTCGGTGTTTGGGGCCACTGAAGCCTCACGAGTGACCGGGAAATCGAGCCGACGTCCACTGCCCTCGCCGGGTGCCTCGTAGCGGATCTGCACAACCGCCAACTCATCGGTCGCGGCGTCCTGATCGGGAAGCGAGTCCAACCGCTCAGCATCACCGCCCGGTGCCACGATCTCGTACATGGCGGTGACTTGATGGCCGGCACCGACCTGGCTGTCGCCGTCCATACGCTGTTCACTCCGGTCCTCACCTTCCAGTGCGCGGGTTTCGTAGCCGAGCAGACGATAGGTCGCAACCTGAGCGGGATTAAACTCCACCTGGATCTTCACGTTCTCGGCGATGCTTATGAGCGTGCCATTGAGGTACTCAACGAGCACCCTGTGCGCATCGCGGGGCGAGTCGATGTAAGCCGCCTGGCCATCGCCATGCTGGACCAATGCCTGCATCAGCTCATCGTCGAGGTTGGCGTCACCAACACCGAGCACAGAGAGCGAAACACCTGACGCTCGCTGGCGCTCGATCAGCCTGCGCAGAGCTTGCGTGTTACTCGTGCCTATACTGAAATCGCCGTCCGTGGCCAGGATTACACGATTGAGCTTCTTATCGTTGTAGTGTGCCTCAGCTAACGCGTAGGCGTTCTCGATGTCAGCCAGGCCCACTCGGTCACCGTCCGCTTGCAGGCGCCTGAGAGCATCTTCGATGCGCGTGCTGTTGGATGCCGCAGTGGGCTCGAGCAGTACGCCAGCGGAGCCCCCATAGGCCACGATACCTACGGTGTCTTCGGGCCCTAAGCCCTGCATTAGCAGCCGCAGGAAAGAGCGCACGAGCGGCAGTCGATCGGGCGAAGCCATCGAGCCGGAAGCGTCCACGAGAAACACCAGATTGGCGGCCAACCGATCCTCTGCGGGCGGCTCGTAGCCCTGTATGCCGATACGCAGCAACTGCGCATCGTCGCGCCACGGTGCGGGCATTAGGGCAACGTCCGCCTTGAAGGGCCTGTCGAGCTGCCTTGGGGCGTCGTAGTCGTATGAGAAGTAGTTGAGCATCTCCTGCGTACGCACGGCCTCCGGCGGTGGGAGCACGCCCTCTTGGACCAGCCGTCGCACGGAGGCGTAGCTCGCCGTGTCTATATCCCACGAGAATGTGGAGATGGGCGACACGCGCGTGTCAGTGACGAGGTTGGCATCGGCCGCGGCATAGGGGATCGCGTCTGTGCCGGACCTGCCTAGCTCTCCCCCGTCGCCTCGCGCGGGCAGCGGCGCCACGCCCACCA
Organism: Pseudomonadota bacterium; assembly: GCA_039193195.1. Classification (NCBI taxonomy): domain Bacteria; kingdom Pseudomonadati; phylum Pseudomonadota; species Pseudomonadota bacterium. Next base: position 4,417 of record JBCCWS010000005.1, on the reverse strand, counting down.
AATCCAGGCGCTGGTCATTCACCGCCTCGGGCGTATTCGAGAGAATCAGCAGCGTGATGGCGGACACGACGGCAGCGAACGAAGCTGCTAGACCGTAGCGACCGATGTAGACCCAGCGATTCTGCACGGGCCGATTTGTCCACGGTCCGTGCGCTGGGCGCAGGCGTTGATCCGCGCGTGACATCTCAAGGGCATCAGCAGCGCATTGTTCGTCAAAGACGCCTAAGGCATGCTCGACGGCGCGTCCGCGTGCCCCCCGCGGCGATGGCGCGTCGCCTTGTCTCGCGGCTTGGGATCGAAGTTCGTCGAGGATGTCGGTCACGCGATCACCTCCCCGCCACTCGGCTTTGGTCGTATTTCGGTCGTGTTCAACTGTCTGCTTAGGGTCTTGCGCACCTCGGACAGGCGCCAGGAGATCGTGCCCTCCTTCACCTTGAGCACCTCGGCGGCCTCGCCGTGCGTAAGGCCGCCGTAGATCACCAAGATGGTGGTGTCCCGCAGGGGTGCGGGAAGCGCCTCCACGGCCTCGCGCAGCAATTGGCTGCGCTGGGCGTGGCGCTCATCGACATGCTGTAGGTCTTCGCGTTCCGCCAGGTACTCGGCGGTCCTCTCCCGCCGCAGCTTGTGCTTACGGCGGGCGTCGTGGGTGGCGTTCAGTATCACTCGGTAGGACCAGGTGCTGAATGTCGAGTCTCCACGGAACCCCTTGATCTTTCTCGCCATTGCGGCGCACACATCCTGCGCCAGATCAGCCGCTTCGTCAGGTTCTCGCAGGCACTGCAGGCACAGGCGGTAGATGCGCCCGTAATTGCGCTCCAGCAACGTGGCGAAGGCGGCGCGGTCACCCTGGGCAGCAGCGCCGGCCAGTCGATCGTCTGTGGTGGGATCGCTCATCGTGTCAGTTAGACGTGTGGCCGCTCGGAATCCTTGGGACCTGGGACCAGACTCGTTCATAGGACAGGATGCGCCGACGAGACGCGAGACGGCAACAACCCCGCGGTGCGCTTCAGTCCTCCAACCTAAAGGCGATCCGGTTCCTCACACCCGCCACCTCGATGGGCTGCCCGTTCACGACGCGCGGCTTGTACTTGAACCGCTCAGCCGCATCGATGGCCGCTTGGTTGAACACGGCGCGCGTAGAGTCGAGCACCAACACGTCTCGCACCGTGCCCTGGCGGGTCACGGTGAACTCGACGATCACCTCGCCCTCCCATCCGCGCTCCAGGGCTCGTCGGGGATAGATCGGCGCCACCTTGATGATAGGTAAGTACTCCCCATCCGCGGCGGCGAGACCGAGAGAGCCAACCACACCGAGCCCGGCACCGCCCGCGACGGGTGCGCTATGGGTGAGGGCGATGGCGGCATTCGTGGGATCGAGCTGCATTCGGGGCACTTCCGGCGGCGGGGTCTGCGGCTGCGGCGGCTTCTCTGGTTTCCTCCGCTGTGTCTGCACGATCTCCTCCTCAGGCTCGCGCACGAAGATCAGGATCTCCCCTGGTACGTCCATGACGATGGCTGTCTCACCCGTCGAGATCAGGTATTGCATAACGAAGACGAGAACGAAGGTCACCGCAACCGCCAGGCCGGCGGACGGGATCAGTCTGAATGCTTGCACCATGGCTTGCCTCCAAGGGGTTCGCAACGTAGGGAGCTTAGCCAGCGACCATAGAGACGAACCCGGCCACTCCCTCACATGAGCGAATACCTTATCGACCTGATCGCTGGCCGCCCATATAGACGCACGAGGTCGACGATTACTTGGAAACGGCGCATCGACAGAGCACTTGCAAGACGGCGCGTACTCGCCATGGTGCTCCAACACCACGGACTGAGTTCACCCCCAGAGAGCGAGGCGCTCGTTCGGTGGCACCTAGTGGGATTTTCGATAGACTGGCGTGTCTGGCGCCTAATCGCTGACCCAGTTCGCCTCTGGCGAGTTCAACTGCGCATGAATGGCGCTGCGGTGCTGTGCGGCGATCTCATCGTTCCGTCGCTGGATCTCGATGAACTGGGCTGTCTTTCTTATGGGATCGAACACAGGGTCCAGTGCCAGCTCCCAGCGCGTGTAACCCAGTTCAACGAAGCGACTCAGCCACGGGTAGGCGCGGCGAGCGTCGCCGCGAAGCATCATCCAGACCGCACCGTTGTAGAGATCGTCGGGCAACGTGCTGTCCTGCGCCTGTGCACCCTCGAAGTAGGCGTCGAGCTTTGCCATCAGTGCCTTCGCTTGCGGCAGGGACAAGGCCTGCGCTGCGGCCGCTACCAGCTGCGCTGGCGATACCTGCGCCTTACTGAGTGGCGCATCTTGTTCCAACACGGCCGAGCGAAATCCCTGCACGATATCTGTCTCATTAAGTTCCTCGAAGTCGCGCAGATAAAACAGCACGTTCACATGGATGCCAGTCTCGGGGGGTGTTAAAAAGGTCCGCGCCTCCTGCGCTCGGCCCTGCGCCACGGCCACCAGAGCACGATCCTCATCGCCAGGAGCGATTCGACGCGCGAGGTCGTACATACCCGTCTGCAGGTAGATATCGAACAAGCGGTAAGGCGGCGCTGCGGGGTTGAGGGCCTGTACCTGCTTCGCATAGAAGTGCGCGGAGGCGAAGTCATCCGACTCGTACTGCACGCTGGTCATGCCATCCAACGCCAGGAAACTGTCAGGATTCCAGCGCAGGTTGTACCTAGCGCTCTCCAGGGCGCCGGCGAAATCGCCAAGCTTGGTCTTGGAGTAACTGATGGCGCTCAGCACTACGGCCGAGAGCGGATCGAGCAGAGCCGCGCTTTCGTAAGCTGAGAGCGCTTCCTGCGTCTTCCCAATGAACTCGTAAGCACTGCCGAGTCGCAGGTAGGCAGACCCGTAGTTTGGATTGATGGCGATAGCCTGGCGTGCGTAAGCCAACGCCTGCTCGGCGTCGGAGCTCTCCACCGCAAGGAACGCTGCCGATGTGAGCGCCTCCGCCGACTCCGGCGCCAGGTCCAACGCGCGCTCCACCAGCGGTGCCGCACGCGCCAAGGCATCCGCACGAGTCATCCCACCGTAGGCTCGCATAAACAAGAAAGTGTCGGCGAGGCCCGAGTATGCGGGCGCGAAGTTAGGGTCGATTCGCACTACTTCGCCGTATAGCCTTGCAGCACCGTCGAGCGACTCCGGCGAGCGCTCGTTCATCGCTTCACGAGCCCGCAGGTACACCTGGTAGGCCTCGACAGAGTCAGTGCGGGATGTCGCCTTCTGCGCAAGCACGAACCGCAGGCGATCACTCAGAGCCTCGACCACCTTGGCCGCAATCTCGTCTTGCACGGAGAACAAGTTCCGCGCCGTGAGGGGACGATCGTAGGTTTGCGACCACAGGTGACGATCGGTGCTGGCCTCGATGAGCTGAGCGGTGATCCGCAGCGTGGCACCCGACTTGCGTATTGAGCCCTCGAGCACGTGCGCGACACTGAGCGCCTGACCGATTTCAGATACCGACAGGTTGCTGCCCTGGAACGCGAAGGAAGAGGTGCGGGACGGCACTCGCAAGCCATCGATTCGCGCAAGCACGTTCAGCAGTTCCTCGGAGATACCCTTGGCGAAGAAGCCCTGATCGGCGTCGGGCGAGAAGTCCTCGAAGGGCATCACGGCGATCGACAGCCCGGCAGAATCGCTCGGCCGCGATGGGGCGTCCGCCGACGCACTGGGCGCCCCTTGCGTGGCAAAGAAATTGTAGCGAAGCAGCTGCCAGGCGATGATCAAAGCGACCAGGGCGCACAGACCGATGACGAGCGCATCGAGCTGCCGCGCCTTGACGGGCGTAAGTCCTGCCACATCCACTGTGCGCACGAGGCTGATGCCGCTACCCGTTCGCTCGAATAGCCAGGTCATCAACAGCGCAACGGGGAACCCAACCAACAAGGCAGTCACGACCACCGTGTCGAAGAGCTCGGGAAGGTTGAGAGAGTCCTCGAGGGTGGTGGCGATCTGGGCGAGGAGCCAACCGCCCACCGCGTAGACTCCCGCGGCGCGAAAAACTCTCCGCCGTTGTAGCTCCGAGAAGAGATAGTCCATGGCAGTCGCGCGCCCGATCTTCACCCCTCCACTCACGGTGGCGGATGTCCCTGTAGCCCCAGCGCCGACGATACCTTGAATCGCTCTGCAGGACACCCGCTTCGCAGCAGCTCACGCCACCCTAACGGGCAAGACTGCCGATCACTACTGCCCCTCACCAACCAGCACGGCACGCTTGGCACAGACGCCGAACAGGGGCTGTTATGACAACTCTCTTGGCGACCGAAGATTCTGTTCAGACACTGACGCACCTCGCGAGCTTCAGGTCTTCACACCATCGACGAACGCGGGCTACGGCCGGTGACGCCACGAGGGCGTAAGCACTCAGGTTACTGTCCACCAATCGCTTGGCTTAGCTCGCCTGCCTCGAGG